>NZ_JAHDSX010000040.1:0-22453 GCF_020969955.1 Allobaculum fili
CGACACGATCCCATCTCCTGTAATTCTCCAGTCGAAATGTCCGGAGTTGAGAACCTTGTAGAACAGCCAGGTTCCCGTTCCGTCATAGTACAGGCACTTGATGCGGCCCTTTGAGCGATTGGTGAAGCTGAATTTTGATTCCATCTTATTTTTCCTCCTGAATGACGACTTTGAAGAACGCCAGATCTGAAAGCTCTGGCGCCTTTTTCTGTTCAAGCTTTTCTACCGATTCGACGCAATGAACCATGCGTCGAAAACGGGTATAGTCCAGATCTCGAGTCCGACAGAACTGTTTCATAGTCAGTTCGGGATGAAGATAGAAATCTTCGAGAAGTGTTTCCCACTTCATAAGGGTTTCGAGTTGCATAAAAAACCTCCGATTCAGAATAATTTTCCGAGATCGGAGGGGGTGGCGCTAGACGGGTTCTATTTGACGCTTACGCCGAATCAGCCAAGGAGCGTATCAAGAATCATCATCAGTACAAAGCCGCCCGAAAAGTAGAGCGTTGGCAGATTGGAATGTTCGCCCTGCACCATTTCCGGGATGAGTTCTTCCACTACCACATACAGCATCGCCCCAGCCGCAAAGCTTAAAAACCACGGAAGCAGCGGAACGATCCAGCTTTGCATGGCCAGAGTAAGCCCAGTGGCCAGCGGTTCGACAGCGCCGGAGAGCGTGCCAAACCAGAACGCCTTCCAGCGCGAATAGCCGCTGCCGTGAAGCGGCATCGAAATGATCGCGCCTTCCGGAACGTTTTGGAGGGCAATGCCAAGGGACAGTGCCAGAACTGCGGAAAACGAGATCAGATTCGTGTTCAGCATGCCAGCCAGCGTCGCTCCGACCGCCATGCCTTCCGGAATGTTATGCAGAGTGACCGCCAGAAACAGTTTCGTACGCTTTTTCAGACTCGAATGCGGGCCTTCTTCTTCCAGCGATCCCGGATGAATGTGCGGCGTAATGGCATCGAGCACAAGCAGAAAAAGAATGCCCAGCAGAAAACCGCCGGCAGCCGGCAAAAAGGCCATTCTGCCCATCGGTTCACTCTGTTCCATGGCCGGAATCAGCAATGACCATACTGAAGCGGCAGTCATTACTCCGGCCGCAATGCCGGAAAAGCAGCGATTTACCAGCTGTGAGAGCGGTTTGCGCACAAAGAAAACAAATGCTGATCCAGCAGCAGTTCCAAGCAGCGGAATAAAGGCTGCCAGCAGAATACTGTTCATTGCAGATCCTCCATTTATTACTGAAGCCGGTTCTCCACAAAACCGGCTAAAAAAGAAAAGCGGCTCCGGCAGAAAAACTGCTTTCAGTCTATCAGCGAAAGGACATTTTACCGACGGATATGAACGGCTCGTATAATACATTTGCCTGTCGAATGGCAGACTATTGATGAGAAAAACTTCAGAATATGTTTAGACGGACATTATCGAAAGACGCCATGATGGATGATAAGCTCAATTCATGAGAAATGGAATTTAAAATAAATTCCAGCAAGGAGAATCCCTGTGAAAACAATCCATCCTGCTCCACTGCCCCGCTCTTCTTCCCTGCGGCTTTACAATCTCATTTTCCCTCTGTTTTTCTTCTTTGTAGTTCCAATCACCTGGATCTGGCCGCTGTTCATTTTCGGCAATCTGGCAATCGACTGCGCCGTTCTCCGCTTCTGTCTTAAGCGCTTCAATCCTCGAAACTGGAAGCAGGGCTTTAAAAAGACCTGGTGGAAGGTCTGGCTGCTTGGGTATCTGGGGGACGTTCTGGGCTGCGTGATTCTGTTTGCGATTGGTTTTATTCCCTATTCCGAAACCCTCTATCCCATCGAAATGGCGGTATACTACAACCCCTGGTCCCATCCGGTTGGACTGCTTCTGGTCTGCCTGACGATTATCCTGGCAGGATTTGCGCTCTATTTTCTCGATTCCCGCCTGGCTCTTCGAAAGAGCGGGCTTTCCGTCAAAGGCAGACGGAAAGCAGCTTTGATCATCTCCATAGCGACCGCACCTTATGTGCTGCTGATTCCGACGTCTCTTTTCTTCTGATCAGTCAGCCGGCTTATCACTCAGTTTTTTGCAGATTTCCGCCTGTGAAATCTGCATTTTAATTTTTCCCATTTAAAAGGCAGACCGCCGGGGTCTGCCTGTCCAGTTAACAAAATGATTGGAATTACATCTGCCCGGCGTCGACTTTATCATCGCGGACGAGTACGTCATGGGCACCGCCCTCAGAAATCGATACAGCCGAAACCAGGGTAACTTTCGCGTTTTTCTGGAAATCCGGGATGTTGGTAAAGCCGCAGTTGCACATGGTGTGCTTGATCTTGGAAATCGTCAGACCGACGTTGTCCGCCAGTGCGCCGGCATATGGTACGTAGGAGTCAACGCCTTCGACAAAGGACATCTTGCCTTCGCCGCCGACATCATAGCGCTGCCAGTTGCGGGCACGGGCACTTCCTTCGCCCCAGTACTCCTTCATGTAGTTTCCGTTTACGCTTACTACTTTGTTCGGCGCTTCCTTGAAACGGGCAAAGTAGCGGCCCAGCATAACGAAGTCTGCACCAAAGGCAAGGGCGAGCGTCATGTGGTAGTCCTGAACGATACCGCCATCGGAACAGATTGGAACGTAGATTCCAGTGTTTTCGAAATATTCATCCCGCGCTTTGGCGACTTCGATTGTCGCGGTCGCCTGCCCGCGGCCGATGCCTTTCTGCTCGCGGGTGATGCAGATGGAACCGCCGCCGATACCGATTTTAACGAAGTCCGCACCGGCTTCAGCCAGAAAGCGGAATCCGTCGCCGTCAACAACGTTGCCGGCACCGACTTTAACGGTGTCGCCGTATTTTTCGCGAATCCATTTGATCGTATCGGCCTGCCAGCAGGAATAGCCTTCGGAAGAGTCAATAACGAGGATGTCCGCACCGGCTTCTACAAGAGCAGGAACGCGGTCCTTGTAGTCGCGGGAGTTGATGCCTGCACCAACGAGGTAGCGTTTGTGCTCATCCAGAACTTCGTTTGGGTTTTCCTTGTGCTGTTCGTAGTCCTTACGGAAAACGAACGCTTTCAGGCGACGATCCTTGTCTACGATCGGCAGCTGGTTCAGTTTCTTGTCCCAGATGATGTCGTTCGCTTCGCCAAGCGTGAGACCTTCATCGCCGACGATCAGCTTGTCATAGGGCGTCATGACATCCTTGACTTTCGTGTTGTCGAGATCTACGCGGGTTTCGCGGAAATCACGGGAAGTCAGAATGCCGACGAGAACGCCGTCTTTTTTGCCGTTTTCCGTAACGGCCATTGTGGAATGTCCGGTCTGCTGACGGATCTGGATTACTTTGCGCAGCGTATCATCAGGAGAAACGTTCGCATCGCTGCCGGTAAATCCAGCTTTGGTGGCCTTGACCTGACGAATCATCGCAGCCTGACTTTCAATCGGCTGAGAACCGAAAATAAAGGCGACACCGCCCTCGCGAGCCAGAGCGACCGCAAGATCCGGTCCGGACACCGCCTGCATGACCGCACTGGTCAGCGGGATGTTCAGGGAAAGCGCCGGCTTTTCCCCTTTTTTAAATTTCACCAGCGGCGTTTTCAGGCTGACTTTATCCGGGGTATCTTCTGGTCCGGTATAGCCTGGAACGAGAAGGTATTCCGCAAAAGTGCGGGAAGGTTCGCTGAAAAATTTTGCCATATTGTTCCTCCTGTATGCATGCAATTCGAATGGGATTTCTGTCTGCTGGCCGACTTCGGCCAAATCTCATTTTCTCTATTTTATGCGGATGCGCCGTCCTGTCAAAAAGCAGAGGCCAAACCTCTGCTTTTTGACAAATTTTTCAATTTAAGAAACAAAATGAAATGCCCTTTCGCTCCTGAAAAGGACTGAAAATGGAAAGCTTTCGGGCATTATTCCGGTTTTTGGCCCGACTTTCGCCCGTTTCCACTCGATTGGATCCGGCCGTCTTATGCAGCTTTGGACACGGAAGCTTCAGCTTCTTCAGCCGTCTGCGGCTTTTCAAACGTCTCTTCGAGAACGACGACAGTGCCGATCGGTCCAATCTGAATATGACGGGCCTGTTTCTCGTTCAGATGGTTCACATCGTAGAGAACTTCCCCTTCCTTCGTCAGATCGTAATGGAACGTCTCATGCGTCGGGTTAAAGAACAGAATCATTTTCTCGTTTTCATCCTGCGTCTGATACACGAGCACTTTCGAATCGAGATCGGATACATGAACGTTATGCATAATCGCTTCGCTACTCGTCAGACGCAGCGAAGAATGTTCGCGCCGGATTTTAACGAGTTCCTTGAATTGATCGACCATCGGCTCCATCGTATCGCGGCGATGGTAGTCGATCATGTTGTAATGATCGGAACGATTGTACGTGTTGTCGAGATTGTTTTTGGTCCGGCCGAATTCCTGGCCGGAATGAATGAACGGAATGCCCTGCGCAAACAGAACCATCGCGTTCGCCAGAACCTGACGGCGTATGCGTTCGCTGCGCGGCATGCCTTCGCATGCCTTGCGGTTTTTATCCCAGAGGGTATGGTTGTCGTGGCATTCGATGTAGTTGACCGCTTTAAACGGCGCATCGTATCGGCCTTCGAGAACCGATGCGCACATGACCTGCTTGGCATCATGCAGAAGGCCGAGGTTGCCTGCCGGATAGCCGGCGTCGCTGATCTGACCCGACGAGCCGCGAATGACTTCGCGGAAGCGGTCCGAAAAATGACCGACCAGCGGCATTTTGGCCTGATTGTTCTGGGAAGCCCGGATATCGTGCGGTACAAAGCTTGGCATGTCCCAGCCTTCCCCGTAAATCATGAAATCCGGTTTGCGCTTTTTCGCTTCTTCGGCAATCGTGTTGAGCAGCGAGCAGTCCAGTACGCCCATCAGATCGAAGCGGAAGCCGTCGACATCGAAGACGTCAATCAGCTGCATGGCCGCATCGATCAGGTAGCGCCGGCTCATTTCCGGACGGGAATCGATATCGTTTCCGCAGTACGATCCGTTGGAATAATTGCCTAAGGAGTCCATCAGGAAGAAGTAATCCGGAACCATGTTTTCCAGCGCGTAGCCGTCACGGTTCCATACGTGGTTGAATACGAGATCGAGCGTGACTTTAATGCCCGCTTCATGAAGCTTCTGTACCATCTGGGCGAATTCAAGAATGCGGCGTTCCGGATCGAACGGATCGGTCGAATACGAGCCTTCCAGCGCGCGGTAGTTCGCAGGATCGTAGCCCCAGTTGTAATAGAGCGACGGATACTCTTCGTCGACGCTGCCAAAATCCAGAACCGGCATCAGCTGTACGTGGGTAATGCCCAGTTCCCGAATATACGAAAGGCCTGTACGTTTCTGTCTGGTTGTGGCGTTTTCCTGTACAAACGCCGGGAAGGTTTTCGGATTTTCAACGCCGATTTCCTTCTGGGCGGTCATATCCCGAATGGAACATTCGTAAATGATCGCATCGGTCTGGTGCGCCATCGGCTTTGGTTTGAAGCGTTCAGGCATTTTCAGCAAGGAGAGATCGTTGACCTGCGAGCAGCTCGTATTGACGCCGGTAAAAAGATTGTACGGATCGTGGCATTCACGAATGCTGCCGTTGACGTTCATGCGATAGCGGTAAAGCTTATGCAGCAGATCGCCTTCGACGCAAACGGTCCAGCAGCCTTCTTCATCCCGTTCCATCGGGACAGCCTGCCGGTTTCCTTCTTCATCGAGTAAAACAAGTTCCGCCCAGCTGACGACGGGAGACCAGAAACGGAAAATCGTCTGCTCAGGCGTGTAGTGACAGCCAAGCGTATTCAGATCGACGGCCGGCCAGGCGTTCGCAAATTCCGGCGTCTTAACAATATGGCTGTATTTGGCCGGTGCGGTCCGGCAGTGTCCGGAATACAGAACGTAGTCCCGTCCGATTTCCAGCGGGGCATCCACCGTACACGTATACCGAATGTGGGTAATATTATCTGTCTTTTCCTGTATGGTCAGAGGAACAATTTCACCGTGTTCATCTTTCAGATGAAAGGTCTGACTGTTTCCCTGATAAAAATTCTTGTCTATATAAACATGGACGCAGTTATATCCATCGATATAGCATTCCAGGTTATCCTTCATTCTCATAGGCATCTCCTTGCCTGTGTCACAACCCTCAGAACCGCAGAGCGGCAGAGGCTAAACGGGCTGAATTTTGTCGTTTTCAACAAAATGAAATTCAATGACTGATCATACAAGCATTGATTCCGGAAGACAAGAAGATCGATTTTCTTTTCCGCTTCTTCCCGCTTTGAACGAGAACTTATATCAATACGTAGTATTACCAAAGAAACATCGGACGTAAACACGATATTCCAAGTTAAAAATAATGCGATTGACCCGGAATTACTTTACAGAAATCACAGATCAGTTTGTACATTTCAAACCAGGTCTTCATATGCTTTGTTAAAAATGGTCCTCAACCGACGTTTCGTACGCGCTTTCCCATCAGAATGGGATCCAGTATTTTCGAGCTGGAGTGTTCCAGACTGTCGATGGCGAGGCTTTCCTCTTCTGATCCTACCGATTTGAAGAAAAGATGTACTCCAGACACCCGTTTTTGCGCTATTAAGACATCCTCCTGCTGTCCAGCAGCGCGCTGTTTTCAAAGAAATCCTGATTTTTCTATCCAGTCTCTCCTTCTCGCTGCCGGCATTCACGAGAGCGTACGCAAACACTCTTTTCTTCATTTTGCGCGCCAAAGTACGCAAGAAAGCGCCGGCGAAATTCAGGAACGTCTGGAAAAGCAGGACGAAACGATTTCGTATGGATAAAATGACAGGGATAAGAGCCTGTCGAAAACGAGGGGCTCGCCCGATGCCCCTGCGCAGTCTGGAAAAATTCCCTTTCCAGGGCAGGTCTCCGGTACAGATTTCATACATAAGCAAAAAAGAAGAAAGAGAAAAGGAGAACTCATGGAATACAGAATCGAACACGACGTTTTAGGCGAAGTCAAAGTTCCGGCGGATGCGTGCTGGATGTCCCAGACGCAGCGCTCGCTGGAAAACTTTAAAATCGGCACCGAAAAGATGCCGACTGAACTCATTGACGCCTTTGCGTATTTGAAAATGGCCTGCGCCATTGTCAATGAACGCAATCACAAAATCGATCCGGCGCAAAAAGAAGCCATCGTCGAAGTGTGTCAGGCCATTCTGAACAAAAAGCTGACCGGCGAATTTCCGCTGGCCGTCTGGCAGACCGGGTCGGGGACGCAGACCAACATGAACGTGAACGAAGTCATCGCACATGTCGGCATGAAAAATCATCCCGGACTCTCTCTTCATCCAAACGATACAGTCAACGCGTCCCAGTCTTCCAACGATACGTTCCCGAGTGCCCTGCACATAATGGCTTCGTCCATGACGCGAAAGCTGCTTCTTCCTGCAATCGATGAATGCGTGGACGTTCTGAAACGCCTGGAAGAAGAAAACGCAGGCATTATCAAAATTGGACGGACGCACCTGCAGGATGCGACCCCGCTGTACGTTTCGAATGAAATCAGCGGCTGGCGGTCCATGCTGGAACATTCCCGCCGTCATATCGAAGCGGTTCTTCCCTTCGTCAACGAACTCGCCATCGGGGCGACCGCGGTCGGCACCGGACTCAATGCGCCGCAAACCTTTGGCGCAGATGTCTGTGCGATTCTCGATTCCATGACCGGCATTCACTTCAAACCGGATCCCAACTATTTCCACGCCCTTACGTCCAAGGACGCCTGTTCCCTGCTTTCCGGCGCCGTCAAAGGGCTGGCGGCCAACATGATGAAAATCGTCAACGACGTCCGCTTCCTGGCCAGCGGTCCGCGCTGCGGAATTGGCGAACTGGAAATTCCAGCCAATGAACCTGGTTCTTCCATCATGCCGGGCAAAGTCAACCCGACCCAGTGCGAAGCCGTCACCATGGTGGCCGTACAGGTCATGGGCAACGATGCCGCTATCGGCTTTGCGGCCAGTCAGGGCAATTTCGAACTGAACGTCTTCATGCCCGTCATTGCCTACAACCTCAACCAGTCCATCCGCCTTCTGGCCGATGCGATCGTCTCGTTTACTCGCAACTGCCTGGAAGGACTCAAAGTCAACCGGCAGAAAACCGAGGAAAACCTCGAAAACTCGCTGATGCTCGTGACGTGCCTGAATCCGGTCATCGGCTACGAAAACGCAGGCAAGGCCGCCCGATATGCTTTCGAAAACAATCTGACGCTCAAGGAAGCGGTGCTGAAACTGGGCCTTCTCGATGAAGCCGCCTTTGACGAACTCGTTCGTCCGGAAAAAATGGTGCGCTAAACCATCCGATTTTCGACGCGGCTGCCCCATCTTCCAGCCCCTCAAAAATCCAAAGGATATTCGATCCTCCAGAACGTCTTCAGCTCTGGCTTTCAGAAATAAGATCAGGTATCCAGTATGAATCGACTGTTTGTCGGAAAGCGCTGAACGATTCAAATGGCGGGAAATGCACGAATTCGATGATAAGCTTCGTGCAAAATCAAATCTTCAGAAAAACGCCGGACGCAAGGCCATCAGGCCGCCGCGTCCGGCGTTTCTCGTTATATTCGATTCAGTTATATACAATCCAGCTTTTTCTTTGTCTGGCGCATAGACTGAACAATCACCAGGGTAAGTTTCCAGAACAGCCATCCAAGGACAAAAACGATAGCCCCCATCAAAATCGAAAGGGGAAGAAATTCGATGGCACTTGCAGAATACGAGCCAATGTGAATTCCGATTTCTTTCATTTCATATCCCATGAAATGGGCTGCGAGTTTGACCACGCCCGCAAGCGGAAAAAGCGCTCCAGCTGCCATAAAGCCGATCCCGCTAAGGCCTGTAATGGGCAAAACAAACATACCGCCAAATCCTGCAAGGCTGTAAAAAGCAATTACAGCACTCAGCCTACGCCAGCTAAAGCCTCTGCTTTTGGCAACAGCTTCTCCTGAATACGCTTTAGCAAGTTCCTTAGGATTTCCCAGGCGATTAAGAATCTGTTCTGCGGACATTCCGCGGGTATGCAGTTCCAGCATTTCACTTTTGATTTCTTTTACAATGTCGGCACGTTCGCAAGCAGTCATTGGGTTCAGACTGGTGTCGATTTTTTCGAGATATTCATTCAGTGATTTTTCCAGTTCCATGGTCTTTGGCTCCTTTGGTTTCCTTAATCGCGTTTTGCAGATTTTCCCATTCCTCAGACATGGCCAAAAGATATTCCATTCCCTTTTCGGTAATGGAATAGTACTTTCGCGGCGGCAGCCCCTCAGAACTCTCCTGCCAGAACGAGGAGATATATTCCTCTTTCATTAACCGTCTGAGCAGCGGATAAATCGTATTCTCTTTTGCGGCCAGAATCGGATACTTTTCCAGTGTGCTGATCATTTCATATCCATAGGATGGCTGCTGCTTTATCATTGCCAGAACGCAGAATTCCAGTGTCCCGCGCTTAATCTGGGATTTCCAATCCTCAATATTCATGTACGGTATCTCCTGTATATACATCGTACTACACAGTACTTAAGAAGCCGATCGTATATCAAATAATTTATTTTTTAACTATATATGTATAAAACAGTCCGGCAACATCTCATCCCTTTCGCTGAATGCAAGAGAGGAAAGTCTCCTTTTCACTGCGCATTTACGAAAGACATCGCACAGAAATCAAGGACGATCGTCATAGATCCATAGATCGAAAGGGCGGCCTGAGAAGAAAGAACGCTGGTCGCAGAGATTTTCATCCCCTGGCCCGGCTGCTTTCCCTGCCGTTTCCTTTGCCAAAAGAAAAACCAGATTCTCTCGCAAAGAATCTGGCCTTCGTACACATTCAAAATGGAAACGGTGCAAGTCTTCTACAGAATAGAGCTCGCCCGTATTTGATCCCGCTTTTAGAGCAGCGGAGAGAAAATTTTAAGGAACAGACGATACTGACGAACAAACCAGTTGGTCTCTTCAATGGAAGAGAGCGTAATCAGTTTGGAATCACGGAAGATCTGTTCAAAATCGCGTTCGATTTCGTCAATGCAGGCGGGATCGTACATCCACATGCCACATTCGTAGTTGGTGTAGTAGGAGCGGAAGTCCATGTTGACCGTTCCGGCCAGCGCATGTCTCGAATCGACAAGCGTGACTTTTCCATGTATGAATCCTGGGGTATATTCATACACCTTCACGCCCTTTTTCGTAAGAATTTCGGAGTTGGCCTTGGTGACTTCATACACAATTTTCTTGTCGGGGATACCAGGAACGACAATGCGTACGTCGACACCGTTCTGTACGGCCAGCTCCAGCATGCTGACCATGTCGGAATCCAGAATCAGATACGGGGTAGTAATCCAGCATGTACGGTTGGCGGAGTTGATCAGGTTGAAATGGAATTTGCGGCCAAGCGTCTTGTCGTCGGTCGGCGAATCGAAAAACGGAATGACAAAGCCCTGATTTTTAAGCCGCGGAAACTCGCTTTCGTGCCGGATATAAAATTCATACGGCGTGTTTTCTGGCGAGTCGTAGTTCCACATCTGCAAAAACGCGATGACAAACGGTTCGACCGCCGGGCCCTCGACACAGACGCCCATGTCCTTCCAGTAGCCGAAGCGTTCAATGCGGTTTACGTATTCGTCCGCGATGTTGCTTCCGCCGGTGAAGGCGATTTTTCCATCCACGATGATCGTCTTGCGATGGTCGCGGTTGTTCATCTGCATCGCCAGCTGCGGATGGATCGGATTAAAGGCGTGTACTTTTATTCCTTTCGCCTTCAGTCTGGCCTGAAAGTCTTCCGGAATGTTGATCAGGCAGCCAAAGTCATCGTAGATCAGACGGACATCGACGCCTTCGGCCACTTTCTGCTCCAGAACGGCGAGCAGCTCATCGAGCACGCTGCCTTCGTCGATGATGTACGTCTCGATGAAGATGTACTCTTCCGCCTTGCGAATGGCTTCCATGAAGCCTTCAAACTGCGCTTCGCCGGTCGGAAAATACCGGACGGCGGAATTGGTATAGACCGGGAAATAGCCGTTGTTCCAGGCCATGTCGGTCATTCGCCGCAGCACCGGATCCTGGATCTCGGACTGGTTGAGGGTTTTCAGATTCTGCTCCGCGTATTCCTGATAGTCCGCATAGGCCTGTCTGTCCTGAATCATCAGCGCTTTCGGAATCTTGGTACCGCCAAAGAGCAGATACAGCATGCCGCCAAAAAACGGAAGGGCCATGATCACAAAGACCCAGAGCAGTTTGGACGACGAGTCCGAATCGCGGTTGATGACCGCAATGGAGACAACGACGCTCAGCGCGAGCATCGTATAGTAAACAGGAAGAAACTCATGGGAAAAATACGTCAGTAAAAGAAGCAGGATCAGCAGCTGAAAGGCTAAAGCCGCAGCCAGATACAGGGCTTTGGACTTTAGAATTTTCTTAAAAAACTTCACACTCTGCCTCCTCTTTTCAAACATGTGAACAATTCACTATTGACTTAGTATAACAAGCTTTCCACGGAGTTTCCCTAGGGAATTCTTAAGGGATTGCTAAGAGTTCGCAAACCTCAAAAGACGCCAGACATCCACTCATGCATCACAAAGCGCCCAAATGCCGGCATCAGCCGGCAGACCGTCAAAAAATCCACTACAATATCGATGAGCGCAGTCAAAGGCCGGCGCGCCCTGCGAAAAACCTGTCTGATCAAGCCGACAGAATTGCAGAGTCTGTATACCTGATAAAAAGAAAACAGGAAAATTTTTTTCAAAAGCAGGATTCAATATCCTGTCTGATGCGAAACCTGAGTCTGGCCTTCGCGCTGCATACGGCTGCATTCAGCCCTTAACCATACACAGTACAAGGAGTGTATCTCCCTATGAAAACTAAGAAATACCCCTTTACCCAGAACCGCGAAATCAGCTGGCTGAAATTCAACCAGCGCGTTCTCGAAGAAGCTGCCGATCCGTCGGTCGAACTTCTGGAACGCATGAAATTTGCGGCGATTTTCACGTCCAACCTGGATGAGTTTTTCATGGTCCGGGCAGGATCCTTAATGGATATGTCTCTGGTCGATAACGATCAGATCGATTCAAAAAGCGGCATGTCCCCTTCCGAACAGCTGCAGGCGATTTACGAAGAATCCGCCAGACTGTATAAAATGCGGGACAACGTCCTTCACAATCTGCGCAAGACGCTTCGCGAAGTCCAGATCCAGCCGATGTCCATGAAAAATCTGAACAAGAAGCAGTCCAAGCTGATCGCGAAATATTTTGAAAGCGATCTGGCTCCGCTTCTCGCTCCGCAGATCATCGACGTTCACCATCCCTTCCCGTTTCTGATCAACAAGGAACTGTACATTTTCTTTTCGATTATCGAAAACGGAAAGACGCGCTACGGCATCGTTCCGATTCCGTCCTATTTGCCGCGCATCATTTATCTCAACGAAGAGAAAACCGAATTCATGCTCGTTGAAAATGTCGTCCTCGCCTTTCTCGAAAAGATGTTTCCTAAATCCCGGATTCCCTTCAAGACGATCATTCGCGTAACCCGCAACGCGGACATCAACCTGAACAGCGCCGACATTGAAGACGATGAAGACTATCGCTCCTACATGAAGACGATTCTCAAAAAGCGCATGCGTCTTTCTCCGATTCGTCTGGAAATCTACCGGGATACTGATCCAGCTGCAGTGGACTATCTTTGCCGGCAGCTGCATCTGTCCAAGGCGCAGGTCTTCCTGTCCAAGCGTTCCCCGCTCGATCTTTCGTACGTTTTCCCGCTGATCGACGCGCTGCCCGCGGATATTCGCAAGGCCCTTTCCTACAAGCCGTTTGTCGCCCAGACGGACCGCCGTCTGAATCCGGAAGAACCGCTCATTCCGCAGATTCTCGATCATGACGTTCTGCTTTCCTATCCGTATCAGGACATTGATCAGTTCATCCGACTGCTTGATGAAGCGGCGACAAATCCGGACGTGCTCTCCATTTCGATCACCATTTATCGACTGGCGAAAAACTCCAAAATTGTCCGGGCCCTCTGCCGCGCCGCGGAAAACAGCAAAAATGTCACCGTCCTGATGGAACTGCGTGCCCGCTTTGACGAACAGAACAACATTCAGGCCGCTGAACGTCTCGAAGAAAGCGGCGTCAGCGTTTTCTACGGCTTTGAAGACTACAAAGTCCACTCCAAGCTCATGCAGATTACCCTCAAATCCCGCGGAAAAATCCGTACGATCACCCAGATCGGTACCGGCAACTACAACGAGAAAACGAGCCGGCAGTACACGGATTTCTCGCTCATTACCGCGGATGAGCAGATTGGTCAGGACGCGACTGAATTTTTCAAGAACATGAACGTCGGCAACCTGGCCGGTTCGTACAAGAAGCTGATCGTTTCCCCGTTCGGTCTGAAAAACGCGATTTTACAGAAGCTGGACGAACAGATTGCGCTCGCAAAAGCCGGAAAGCCGGCCAGAGCCTGGTTCAAGATGAACTCGCTGACCGACCTCGATCTGATCGCCAAACTGTCCGAAGCCTCTCAGGCTGGGGTCGATATTAAAATGATCGTTCGCGGCATCTGCTGCATTCTGCCCGGACTCGAAGGCTATACCGATCACATTGAAATTCACTCCGTAGTCGGCCGCTTTCTTGAACACGGACGCATTTACATCTTCGGCATCGGCGAATCGTGCGAAGTGTACATCGCTTCCGCCGATTTCATGACCCGCAACACCGAGCGCCGCGTAGAAGTCGGTGTTCCCATCGAAGATCCGCAGCTGAAAAAGGAGCTGCTCGAGTATTTTGAAACGCAGTTTAACGACAGTCTGAAAGGACGCCGTCTGCTCCCTTCCGGCTCCTATACGAAAATTTCGCCCGAAGGCGATGAGATGATCAACAGCCAGCAGGCCTTTATCGAAAAGGCGAAGGAATACAAGTACATTTCAGCTCCTGCTCCCAAAATGAGTTCCCTGTTTGCACGCCTCTTCTCGCATCATCACAAATCCTGAAATCAGCCGGCTCTGGCCGGCTTTTCTGTTTGAGCTGCGATCCTGCGTTCTGCTCGATTCGGTTCGATGAAGACACGCTGTCCTCTCCAAAACGATTTGTGCAGCAAAATCCCGGACAAGGCGAATCATCTTAAGGATTACGATGCAGGCGAAAAAGGTTAATATGGTTCTTGTCACAAAAAAAAGCACCGGTCCAAACCGACCGGATTCATTTAAAAACGCGCAATACGCCTTAACGAAAGGAAGACGGAAGTATGAATAAAAAAGATCTCTCCGAAATCAAGCGGCAGCTCAAGCCCGAAAATGAGCGCCTGATTTTAAAGGGCATTCAGGAAGCCTATGGAAAATACCGGGATGAAGAAGCCCACCTTCTCTTTACCCGCCTCATCGATCCGGAAACGCTCAGCACAGAAGAAGAAGACTTGTATTTTGAGATTTTCCGTAAAAGTCTTTCGGGAACGCCGGGCAAAAACCTGATGGAATATACGTTTGATCCCATGGATCCGCAGGCGGTCGAACTGCAGAAAACACTGTTTGACTACCGCAACGGAACCCTGCTCGAGCCGGAAGTGTTCGACCGCTATGCGTCCGAACTGATTGAAAAAGGTAATTATCGAAACAGCGTATATGTAACGGTCGGCATCTTCGAATACGCTGCACCCAATCTGAATGCGAACCGGGAAGAACTGGAAGGCAATACGACGTATCGTTTCATGATTACCGCCATCAGCGAAGCCAGACTGACCGATATCGGTCTGTTCTATTCCACAAAGGATAACTGCGTTTCCCGCAAGGTTAACGAAGAAATGCAGATCATTCCTTCCCCGCTCGACGCGTTCCTGTATCCATCCTTCAGCGAACGCGCCGCAGACGTCAACCATTTCCTTTATCATTCCAAAACCGCGAAAAAGCCGAACATCGATCTGATTGAACAGTTTTTCCACATTCCGTTCCAGTCGACGGCACCCGAACAGGCCGACGGCTTTGCGCAGGTCATTGCGGATGTATTCCCGCAGGGACTTGATGTCAAAACGGCCATTCAGTTCCACCGCAACGTCTCCGACTTTATTCAAGAGGGAACGGAAGAAGACGCGGTCGTCAAAGTCGATAAAGCGAGAGTGCACGATCTGCTCGATGCGTCCGGAGCAATGGCGGAAAACATGGAACATTTTGATTCCGCGTATACCCGCATTCTGGAAGATCAGGAACTGGCTGCCGTCAACCTCGTGGAAAAAGGCAAAGTCAGCCTGAAATCCCCAGCCATTACAGTCTCGATTAAGGACGATGCCCTCGATCAGGTGCAGACCCGGGTAATCGATGGAAAAAGCTGCCTCGTCATTGAAATTACCGACGAGCTGAAAATTTCTAATCTGCCCGGAACGCTCATCGAGCCGGAACCGAAAAAGGAAGTCCGCGTGATTTCACCTGAAACCGATACACCCAAAGACAATTCGGATCACGGCGACTTTTTCCAGTCCTGATTCAACGAATAACAAAATGAAACAGAAAGAGCTCTGCGTTCGCCTTTCCTCTTTGGGAAAGCGAAGCAGAGCTCTTTTGAACTGGACACAGCCAGCGATCGAACTTTCCGTTTGGCAAAAAGCGATCGCTTTTGAATTACTTGCTGGAAGGCAGGCAGGAAGCCACGGCTGCTGCAAGGTTGGAAAGCGGCATCGTCTGCAAAACGACTTTGCCAGGACCGGTAATGACGGTGTTGAAGAAGCCTTCGCCGCCGAACAGTTTGTTTTTTACGCCTTTAACCGTCTCCACATCGATCGAACAGGTCGAATCGATCATTGCTACGTTTCCGGTATCGACGATCAGCTTTTCGCCTGGACGCAGCGTATACGTGTAGTCGGATCCGTCGATTTCCAGAAACACAATACCCGGACCGGTGATCTGCTGCATGATGAACCCTTCCCCGGAGAAGAATCCGCTCATGCCCTTTTTCTGAAAGAAGGTAGAAAGCGTTACTTCCGGCGTGCTGGCCAGAAACGCCCCCTTCTGCGCGACGATGGATTCGCCTGGAGCCAGAATTACCGGTGTGATGCTTCCTGGAAAGGAGGAGCCAAAGGTCACCATACCCGGAACGTCCATTGCGGTATAGACGTTCTGGAAAATGCTTTCGCCGGTAAACATGCGGCCAAAAGCTTTCCCGAGGCTGGTTCCGCGCGTTTCCATATTCATGTTTGGTGTCATCCAGATCATGGATCCTTTTTCCGTGATCATGGATTCGTTCGTTTCAAGGTGGCAGATGACACAGGGAAAGTCACCGCCGACAATTTCATATTTCATACGTATCTCCCTTTTTTAACTTTGCATTGGGAATACAGAAAAATCCTGTTTCCTTCCGCTTCAGAAACAGGATTTCATACTTTGTATAGTCAAACAATCTATCGTTTCGCAGCCTGTACAGGTTCATCCGTTTTCCACGCAAAATGAACGATATCCCGCGAAACAAACCCGACAGGTTAAGCGAATTCTAAGAATTTTTCTGGAACACTTTAATGTCCGGCGTCCTGCCAGGCCTGAAGAAATTCATTCCAGTCATGGATTTCGCAGACCGTCGGATGACTCTCTTTTTCGAACGGATCGTGCTGGCGGTTGACGCGAATCCATAAGGACGGCGCGCCAAAGGCGATCGCACCGAGAATGTCCGCTTTCCACGAATCGCCGATGACCAGAATTTCATCTGGCAACAGCGTCTTGCCAAGCGCCTTGCAGGTGCGGGCGTACACTTTTTGAAAATACGACAAGTCCGGTTTGGAAACGCCAAATTCGTCCGAAGTATAAATTTCCGTAAACAGCGTATCCATTCCCGCCGCTTTCAGCCGTTTATACTGACCGCTCTGCTTGCCGTTAGTCACGATAAATAACGGCAGACCGGCTGTTTTCAAAGCTTCTAGTCCTTCGAGCGCTTTGGGCATCGGATGGTTTCCTTCATAAAGCTGATGGTGGAACGTTTCCTCAAAGCCTTCGGGTACGGTCCGCTCAAGACCAAACGCCTTGAACAGATGGACAAACCGGGTTTTGCGCATTTCATCGCGCGTCATTTCTCCCGATTCGATGTGATCCCACAGGCAGGCGTTTTCTCTTAAAAAGATCGGATAGTACGCTTCCGTCCATTCGATGCCAAACTTTTGAAACGCATAAACCATCGCGTCCCGCGCGCACAGATCAAAACTCAGCAGCGTCTGATCGATATCGATCCAGACCGCCTGAATCTTTCCGTTTTTCAAAAGCGAAATCAGCCTGGACAGCGACAGGCTGGGTGTTTCTGCTCTGTTTTCCAATTCACTCATGATTTCAGTATAAGCGCCGGCTTTGTATTTTCGCATTCGACGCTGTATTTCTCCTTCTTTCGCAAAAAGCCCTGTCGTTCCAAACAGCAAGTTGAGCCGCTGTAACCCGAGAAAAATCCATGAAAAAGGAGCCGATTGAACGATTCGACACGGCTGGTCGACCGTGCATACGGCTCCTGATTTCTGCATTCGGTTTGAAATTCATCCTTCGATCTCGAAAGGATAAACGAATTGATAAGGATGGCGAGTTACAGGGAGATGCCCAGACGATACACTTCCTGATAAGCCGGATGGGCGATGATGTCGCCTTTTTGCATGACATTGGATCCATAAACGATCGAAACGACACGGCTGGTCGGCAGCGAATCCGTAAAGCCGGTCAGAGAGTTCACGGCTTCTTCCATTTCCGAGCGGTTAACCGGTGCGGTCAGGAAGAAGTAGAAGTCCTTGGCGTCGAAGCCGCTGAAGTAAGGGGTCATGCGGTCGATGAATGTTTTCATCATGCCGGACATCGTATAGAAATAGACCGGAGTTGCCAGAACGATGACATCCGAATCCTGAATGAGCGATACGTACTGATCGACATCATCGGGCTGCTGGTCTTCCCGGTAAAAGTCAAAATTCTGGTCCTTCAGATTGATCCGTACAATCTGATTTTCCGGATTTTCGGAAGCGCCGCGAATGAATTCTGTGCAAAGCAGATCGCAGTTTCCGTTTTCCCGGGGAGAGGAATTCACCACAATAATCTTTTTCATGCTCTTTCTCCTTTGAACCTTATATTCTATATTCATTATAGTAAGGCAAATACGAAAACCCATTCATCATGCCTGTCTTCAAATGGGCAGACGAAGGCATGGACAAGGAGGACGGACTATGCATTTTGATCGAATCCGAAAACTGAGTATCACGATTGCGCTGATCATTCTTGTGATTTTACTGGCGGTAATGTTCCGTGCCGTTTTTGAGGGATAGTACGGCTTTCCAGGAATGATCGAAAAAGATATGCGCCGGTTCGTCAGTTCCATAAAAAAGCGGCAGACGCTCTGCCGCTTTCAGGTCTCAGGAATTTTTTTATACATTACATTTTCTTTTCCGTTCTGGAAAAGACCCAGTCTGCCTAAGCCATTACCTTGGCGTGGAATAATCAGGGACGAATCTGACCGTCGCCGAAAATGATGTATTTGGTTGTGGTCAGCTCTTCGAGACCCATCGGACCTCTGGCATGCAGTTTCTGGGTGGAAATGCCGATTTCCGCGCCAAGACCGAATTCGTGTCCATCGGTAAAGCGCGTCGAAGCGTTGACATATACCGCGGCGGCATCGACCTGATTCAGGAATTTTCGGGCATTCGCATAGTCTCTGGTCACGATGGCTTCGGAATGGCCGGTGTTGTAGGCGTTGATATGTTCGATGGCTTCGTCCACCGAATTTACCGTCTTGACGGAAATTTCATAATCGAGATATTCCCGTCCCCAGTCTTCTTCACTCGCTTCTACGGATTTGGCATGATCGATCAGCGGCAGAAGTTCTTTCTGGGCGTGAATGAGCACCTGATGTTCCGCCAGCTTTTCTTCAAGCCTGGGAAGGAGTGCATCGACGACATTTCTGTGCACGAGCAACGATTCCACGGCGTTGCAGACGCCGACGCGCTGCGTCTTTCCGTTAATGATGATGCGAACGGCCATATCCAAATCGGCGCTTTCATCGACATACACGTGGCAGTTGCCTGTTCCAGTTTCGATGACCGGTACGGTCGCATTTTCCACAACGGAAGCAATCAGACCGGCTCCGCCGCGCGGAATGAGGACATCCACCCAGCGCGAGCAGCGCATGAGTTCCCGGGATGCTTCACGGGAATTGTCCTTCAGCAAAGACGCCGCTTCCATAGGAAGATCAAATGCCGCCAGACTTTCCTGGAGGACTTCCACAATCGACGCGTTGGAATTTGCGGCTTCTTTTCCGCCTTTAAGAATGACCGCGTTTCCGCTCTTGAAACAGAGCGCAAATACGTCCGCCGTAACGTTTGGTCGGGCTTCATAAATGACCGCGCAGACGCCTAAGGGAACTCTCTGTTTTCCGATCAGAAGTCCGTTCGGACGTTTTTTCATTTCCAGAACGCTGCCGACGGGATCGGGCAGATCGGCCACTTCCCGCATGCCCTGCGCAATGGATTCAATGCGTGCTGCCGAAAGCATCAGACGATCCTGCAGCGGGAGGGGCATATTGTTTTCCCGGGCGGCTTCCAGGTCTTTCGCGTTGGCAGCAAGAATCCGATCGGTACTGGCGATCAGACGATTGGCCGCATCGAGCAGCACCTGGTTTTTTGTATTGGTATCGAGGGTATTCAGAATTCCGGCGGCGCGGTGCGCCTTTTCGCCGAGTTCATTCATCCAGTCTGTCATTCGAGTTCCTCCAGAAGATCATCAAAGCCCAGTCCGGAAACCGGGTTAGCGGCGAAGAACGTGCCAAGCGGTTCTCCGGCCACAAGATGTTCGATAATTCGAAAGTCTTTCGCGTTCGCAATAATCATGTCGCAGCCGATGGCGCCTGCAATCCGTGCCGCGTGAATTTTGGTCGTCATTCCGCCAGTACCTACTCCGCTTGAGGGGCCTTTGGCCAGCTGGCAGATTTCCTCATTCAGTTCGGCTACCTCGTCAATGAAACGGGCGTCTGGATTTCTGGACGGATCGTCGGTATACAGCCCGTCGATATCGGAAAGCAGGACGAGCAGATCGGCTTTAACCAGCGCCGCTACAAGCGCGGAAAGCGAGTCGTTGTCGCCGATTTCAATTTCATCGGTCGCAATCGTATCGTTTTCGTTCACGATCGGAATGACGCCGAGATCAAACAGTTCTTCAAACGTATTTTTTGCGTTAAAGCGGTCTTTTTCATAGCGCATTGTGTGCTTGGTCAGAAGCAGCTGGCCGCAGTTCAGACCGTATTCCGCAAATATTTTCTGATACAGCATCATCAGCCGTGCCTGACCGACAGCGGCACAGGCTTGCTTGCGGGAAACCGAATGCGGCCGCTTGGGCAGACCGAGATACTGGGAGCCGACCATGATGGCTCCCGAAGAAACTAAGACGACATCGTAGCCGGCATTGTGCAAAGAGCAGACCTGCCGGACGAGAACGTCAAGCTTATCAAAATTTAATCGGCCGGTCTCTGGGTAAGTCAGAGAAGAAGAGCCGACTTTCACAACAATTCGTTTCGCGTCTTTTACGCGGGTTCTTAAAGATGACATGCGTTTATTGTATCCAAGTTCTAAGATGAGGCCTGAAATTTTTCAGACTTTTGAAAATTTTGGCGCCTTTTTCTTTCACTGCAGCGAAAAACCGACAGCTGCTCACAGACCGAGGCAAGGATGGACATTAAAACACGAAAAGGATGGTTTCAAGCCGCATGCTTTTATGCCCGCAACAGGACGGGTGCAGTTTTCCTTTAGTCCTTGTCCAATGTCATTAAGTTAAAATCGTAAACCTCGCTGAAGTTCCTGCACCAGAGGAGTAGAGGGATTGTTCTAAGAAGAGGAAGCATGACGAAAAGGATAATTTTTTCGTGTTCAAAAAAATCACCTGATCGTCAATTAGTGTTTTATCAAACTGTTCTACCTATATCTTTGCCTTTTCCTTTTACCTTCGCGGTCGACCAGGGCGAACAGATTCTGTCTTTCGTTCCAGAAGTTTAACAAGCCCTGCTCCGGTATACGCTCCTTCATTCCAGAAGAACGATCGAGTTGCAGCCGTAAGAAAGGTAAAGTCGATTTTTCGTTCAGCCTTCCGTTTCACAGCCCGTTCCAGCTGAAGGCGAATCTTCTTCCTTTTTTCAACGTGATTACGAATTCTCGAATTCATGTTGTAAATGGTCCTCTTGGCGTAGACCTCTCCAATGACCAGTTCTTTCTTCCTGCCATGAATATGTTCCAGGCCCAGCTCTCTTTTGAGGTCTCTGAAACTGATTTCGATCTGCCAGCGCAGCCGGTAGATTTCCTTCAGATCATCCGTGCTGAAGGAATCAGCAGAGAGGTTGGTAAAGAGTGTAATAAAGGACTCTTTTTCCCCGCATTTAACCTTAAATCTGACTGCTCTTCCATGGAGGGGCAGCTCCGTTACACCGTTTGAAAACTCAGGGTGTTTTGGATAAGAAGAAATGTACTTGTATGTATCCCAGTTTTTCTTAACTTTCTTATTGTTCTTGGAAGTTAAAGTTACATCAAACGGAATGTCATACTCTTCGGTTTCCGGTGTGGGATGGGTATGTCAAAAATTTTGTCCTCGATATCTGAAATATCCCGGCTGCCTTTAGGAACTGCCTGTGGTTCGAATGTACCAAGGCGATCACGAGGAATACGCAGATCCAGTTCGCACTGAGAAGACCTTACCGTCTTCTCAGAATAGCCGTTGCGCCGGTTGTCCGTCGATTTAGGAGCATGCGATCCGCTGGTATAGCCGAGATGCGAGTCAAGTTCTCCCTGGAGCATCTGTTCAAGGACAGGGCCAAAGATTTCCTTGATGAGGTCTGAGGCTTCTTTAAACGTCTTAGGCTTGTATTCCTTAACGATGGTTGAAGCAATCTGTTCCTGAAGGGTTGGTGCAGCTTTAGCTTTACGTGGCATAAGTGGTCTCCTTGTATAAATTTGTCAGGCTCAAGCTGATTGTATCAGCCTGATGCCTTGATGGAATTTACACAAAAGACCTTACACTCTCGCTTCCGATCTCTCCTGCATTGCCTCTTTCTGGGCCTTCTCATAGTCGAAAAGCTTCTTAACGCTTGGATAGACCAGATGGCCATTCTTCTTGCGGAAGCCTGCACGATTTGTATCGAATGCGTTCTGCGCACTCCAGTAGTAGCGGTCCGCCATCTGCAGACGATGCGCACGGCATAAAAGGCGGTACTCCCGCAGATCGAGCAGGAGCACCTGTTCAATAGACTTAAAACCGAAATAGCGAAAACAGTCTACGGCAATCGAGTCCGTCAGCTCTTTCAGGCTTTTGGGACCGGACTGTTCAGAAGGCCGAGTTTCTTCAGCTTTCCTTTGCAGACATTCGCTGTCGATAAAAAATCGATCACTTCCGATCCGAGTTTCTCCAGATCGACTTCGCCTTCTTCGAACCATTCCGTCAGTTCGTCCTTGTTCAGACGCGGGGTCTGCCTGATGTTCAGTGCCATGATTGTGTC
>NZ_JAHDSX010000041.1:0-20604 GCF_020969955.1 Allobaculum fili
ATTTCTTCTCAAGCTCCACAATGCGTAGATACAAAGCCTTATAAACTGAATCCTCATTTGGAAACGAGCCCTTTTTTGTTACTTTTCGCAGGCTGGAGTTAACCGACTCAATCGCATTGGTTGTATATATTATCTTTCGGACAGCGCTGCCGTGGTTAAACAGCTGGAGTACGTGATGAAAGTTACGTTCCCAGACGCTCACGGCACCAGGATATTGGCTCCATTTCTCCTCAAATTCATCGAAAGCACCCTCTGCTTCTTTAGCGTTCAAAGCACCGTAGACTCTCTTGATATCCTTGCGGAAACCAGCTCTTTCTTTGTTTGGAATATATTTAAGCGAGTTACGAAGAATATGAACAATGCAGCGCTGCACAGTAACGTTCGGAAATACAGCCTGAGCGCCGCTTTCAAGCCCGCTTACACCGTCCATGGACAGGAAAAAGATGTCTTCTATGCCTCGTGCCTTCAGTTCGTCAAAGATCTCCATCCAAAAGTGCCTGGACTCGCTCTCGCCGATCCAGATGCCAAGGATATCTTTGCAGCCTTCCGTGTCATAGCCAAGAACCACATATACAGCCTGTTCTTTTGCACCACGATCGGTTTTGACCGATACATAAAGGCAATCGACGAATACGAAAGGATAGCACTTCTTCAGGGGACGATGACGCCACTCATCAACAACCGGATAGACACGATCAATGATGTTTGAAATCGTATCCGCAGAGACCGGGAAGCCATAGATATCCTGGATGATGTCGGAGATGTCGCGCTGCGACATGCCCTGGCCATACATACGGAGTATTTTGTCCTCGATATCTGAAATATCCCGACTGCCTTTAGGAACAGCCTGCGGTTCGAATGTACCAAGGCGATCACGAGGAATACGCAGATCCAGCTCGCCCTGAGAAGACCTTACCGTCTTCTCAGAATAGCCGTTGCGGCGGTTATCCGTCGATTTAGGGGCATGCGATCCGCTGGTATAGCCGAGATGCGAATCAAGCTCTCCCTGGAGCATCTGCTCAAGGACAGGGCAAAAGATTTCCCTGATGAGGTCTGAGGCTTCTTTAAACGTCTTAGGTTTGTATTTCTTAACGATGGTTGAAGCAATCTGTTTCTGAAGGGCTGGTGCAGCTTTAGCTTTACGTGGCATAAGTGGTCTCCTTGTATAAATTTGTCAGGCTCAAGCTGATTGTATCAGTCTGATGCCTTGATGGAATTTACACAAAAGACCTTACACTCTCGATCGGAAGCCTGACGCCTGCGAGAATTCTGAGACTCTGGTGAATGATACATGAATCAGAGAGGACCGAGAACACTCAGGAGGATCAATGGAATGTCACAGCCATTTATACAGAAGCATCCACGTGCTGAGAACAGAGAAAAGCGGATTCGAAAAACGTACATAACTTCGATTTGGCGACGTCTTTTTTATCGTTTTGCCAAATACGAAATGACGACGTCAGGATTAAAAGAGTAAAAGCGCTTACACAATGATGAAAGAATTTTTCAATACGGAAAGAGGCTGAAAATCCGAAAAAGCCTTTACTCGTCGGGCCGGATCTTAAGAAAATGTAAAAATCGCCGAGAAATATCGCTTGTAATGAGGGGGATATTCTGATAGACTGTTCAAGCACTGCGAGGAAGTGCGAGGTTGCTGACCCACTGAAATACGTTGTCATGGAATGGGTTGGGGAATTCGCACAGAGCATGTTTATCAAGAATAAACGAAAGGAGTAACCATGGCAAAAAACACAATGAGAATCCGCTTGAAAGCGTACGAGCATCGCATTCTGGACGACAGCGCGAAGAAAATCGTTGAAGCTGCCCAGAAACATGGTGCAAAGAAAGTGGTTGGACCTGTACCTCTGCCAACAGAAAAACAGATCGTGACCATTCTTCGTGCGGTTCACAAGTACAAAGATTCCCGTGAACAGTTCGAAATCCGTACGCACAAGCGTCTGATCGAAATTGTTTCGCCGAACAAGGAAACTATCGATGCACTGCAGAGACTGGAACTGCCCAGCGGCGTTGACATCGAAATCAAACTTTAATGGAGGAAGTCATCGTGAAAGGTTTGTTAGGAAGAAAGTTAGGGATGACTCAGGTCTTCACAGAAGATGGCGTCCTGATTCCTGTAACTGTAATCGAAGCCGAACCCAACATTGTGCTGCAGGTGAAAACCGTTGAAACAGACGGCTACAATGCTGTACAGCTTGGTTTCGAAGACGTAAGAGAAAAACGTTCGACAAAACCTGAAATCGGACATGCCAAAAAAGCTGGCACTGCCCCGAAACGTTTTGTCCGCGAAGTCCGCGACTGTGACCTGGAAGTTCAGCCAGGCGACGCAGTAAGCGTAGACATCTTTACTGCTGGAGAAACTGTCGACGTAATCGGCACATCCAAAGGTAAAGGATATATGGGTACCATTTACCGCAACAATGCGCATCAGGGCCCAAAAACACATGGTGGATCCAAGAACATCCGTCACATCGGATCTCTGGCTACCAACGGTATTACATCCCGTCAGGGACGCATCATGAAGGGTACTGCAATGCCTGGTCATGAAGGTGCCAAACGCACAACTGCTCAGAACCTGACCGTAATCAAAGTTGATCCGGAAAACAACTACGTACTGATCAAAGGAAACGTTCCTGGTCCTAAAAAAGGAATGGTTATGATCCGCACAGCCAAAGCTTCTAAAGGCGATAAGGCTCCTGTAGTTCTGATCAACCGCACAGAGGAGGCTGGAGAATAATGGCACTCATCAATGTACTGAATCAGATGGGCGAAGTTGTCGGCTCCATCGAGCTGAACGACAGCATCTTCGCCATTGAACCGCATAAAGACGCTCTGTACGAAGCTGTTAAAATGCAGCAGGCCGGCAAGCGTCAGGGAACGCACTCCGTTAAAGGCCGCAGCGAAGTAAGCGGCGGCGGACGTAAGCCCTACCGTCAGAAAGGCACCGGACGTGCCCGTCAGGGTTCCATCCGTGCTGCACAGTGGAGAGGCGGCGGAATTGTATTCGGCCCGACTCCCCGTGATTACTCCTACAGAATCAATAAGAAAGTTCGCCGTCTGGCTCTGAAATCTGCGCTTTCCAGCAAGGTTCAGGACAACGAATTCGGCGTACTGAACGCTCTGGTATTCGACGCTCCGAAAACAAAAGAATTCGCAGCTGTTGTGGAAGCAATCAAAGCTCCAAGCAAGACCCTGTTCGTTGTAGGCATGGACGAAGATACAGATAATGCTTATCTCTCCGCCCGCAACATCCCGGATGTCATGATGATGAACTCCCGTGGCATCAACGTTTACGACCTGCTCAACGCAAACCAGGTGTTCATGACTGAACAGGCTGTAAAAGAAGTAGAGGAGGCCCTCGCTTAATGAAAGACTACAGAGATGTACTGATCCGTCCGGTTATCACAGAACAGTCCGTAGCCGCGATGGAAGACGAAGGCAAATACACCTTCGAAGTGCCGAAACAGACCAACAAGATCGAAGTTCGTCAGGCTGTTGAAAATCTGTTCGGCGTTAAGGTTGAAAAAGTCAACATCAGCAATACCAAAGCCCATACAAAACGCAGAGGCGCTACAGTCGGCGTTGTCAATGGTTTCAAGAAAGCCGTTGTTACTCTGAAGAAGGGCGAAAAGATCGACATCTTCGGCGAAGAAGAATAAACGATCCATAGCTTCCTTCCTCTATCTATATAGAGACAAGGAAAATTCGCAAAACTGATTCCGAGGATCGAAGCCGATCCGATAAAAAGAAACGGTTTTGCATCAGGGAGAAGACGCTATTTCCTGAATAAACATCGCGTATTGAGAGGAGAAAAAGTTTATGCCAATCAAAAAGTATAAACCGACTACACCCGGCCGCCGTGGAATGTCTGTTCTGACTTTCGAAGAAATCACAAAGACAACTCCGGAACGCAGCCTGACTGCTCCGCTGAAATCCAAAGGCGGACGCAACAACACAGGCCGCATCACCACCCGTCACCAGGGCGGCGGTCACAAGAGAACTTACCGTATCATCGACTTCAAACGAAACAAGGACAGCATCCCTGCAACCGTTAAGGCGATTGAATATGACCCAAACCGTACTTGCAACATCGCTCTCGTAGCATATGCGGACGGTGAAAAACGCTACATCCTCGCTCCGAAAGGCCTCGAGGTCGGCGCTAAAATCGTTTCCGGTCCGGAAACGGATATCAAAGTCGGAAACGCATGCGAACTGCGCAACATGCCTGAAGGTACGATCGTTCACAACGTTGAGCTCCGTCCTGGCAAAGGCGGCCAGATGGCCCGTGCAGCCGGTGCTTCCGCACAGATTCTCGGTATTGAAGACAAATACGTTACGATGCGTCTGACATCCGGCGAAGTTCGCAAGGTACTCGGAACCTGCCGCGCTACTGTTGGCGCAGTCGGCAACGAAGACCACGCTCTGGTTAACCTCGGTAAAGCCGGAAGAACCCGCTGGAAAGGCGTTCGCCCGACAGTACGCGGTTCTGTAATGAACCCGAACGATCACCCGCATGGCGGTGGTGAAGGCCGTACGCCGATCGGCCGCAAGTCTCCAATGACGCCGTGGGGCAAGAAGGCTCTTGGCGTGAAGACACGTGCTAAGAAGAAAGCGTCGAACAAACTGATCGTACGCAGAAGAAACGGCAAATAGACAAGGAGAACGTTGAAATGAGTCGTAGTTTGAAAAAAGGACCTTTCGTCGACGAAAGCCTTATGAAAAAAGTTCAGGCTCTGAACGCTTCCAATAAAAAAGAAGTCATTAAGACCTGGAGCCGTCGTTCAACTATTTTCCCTGAATTCGTTGAACACACATTTGCCGTATACAACGGCAAGGAACACGTACCTGTGTTCGTAACCGAAGACATGGTTGGACACAAGCTCGGTGAGTTTGCCCCAACCCGCAAATACCTCGGCCACGCAGCCGATGACAAGAAAGGCAAGAAGTAGGAGGTCAGTATGGAAGCAAGAGCAACCGCAAAAACACTTCGCATTCAGCCCCGTAAAGCCAGACTTGTCCTGGACCTGATCCGCGGCAAAAATGTTGAAGAAGCTGCAGCCATCTGCAAGTTCACTCCCAACAAAGGCGGTGAAATGGTCGGCGCAGTCCTCAAAAGCGCAGTCGCCAACGCGGTGAACAACCACGAAATGGACGAAGAAAAACTGTATGTAAAAGAATGCTACGCAAACGAAGGCGTAACACTCAAGCGCTTCATGCCTCGTGCAAAAGGCAGCGCCAGCCCGATTCATAAACGTACCAGCCATATCACTGTTGTTGTGGCTGAGAAAGACTAAGGAGGAACACCATGGGTCAGAAAGTAAGCCCGATTGGAATGCGGACCGGTATCATCCGTGACTGGCAGTCCAGATGGTATGCAGATGATAAAGAATTCTCGAAACTCCTGATGGAAGACGTGAAGATCCGCGAATTCGTCGAGAACTATTATGCAAATCTCTCCAAAGCAGCAGCAGATAAGAGAAAAGCCGATCCTCAGATCTCGAGAATCGAAATTGAAAGAACGCAGAACCGAATGACTCTGATCATTCGTACTGCTCACCCAGGCGTTGTCATTGGTCAGGATGGAAAATCCATTGAAGGCCTGAAAAAAGCCCTGCAGAAAATGACTTCGGTTAAAAACCTGCAGATCAACGTCGTAGAAATCGCCAACCCGAACCTGGACGCTCGTCTGGTGGCTCGCTGGATCGCGAACGAACTCGAAAACCGTAAATCGTTCCGTGCAACCCAGAAGAAAGCCATCCAGAACACCATGCGTTCCGGTGCGAAAGGCATCAAGACATCTGTTTCCGGCCGTCTTGGCGGAGCAGATATCGCCCGTACCGAAGGTTATTCCGAAGGTGTTGTACCACTGCACACACTTCGTTCGGATATCGACTATGCCCTTGAAGAAGCAGCTACCACTTACGGCCGTCTTGGCGTAAAAGTATGGATCTGCCGCGGTGAAGTTCTCCCTGGAGAAATGGTTAAAGAACCGGAAGCTCCAAAACAGAGACGCACTCGTCCTGCAAGAGGCAGAAACGGACGCAACGGCAACGACCGCCGTCAGGGCGGCAGAGGTGCCGGACGTCAGCCCCGCAGAGAAGGCGGACGCAGAGACAGCCGTTCCAATGCGAACGCTGCACCTGCCGCCGCAGCTCCTAAAGGAGGTAACGAATAATGTTAATGCCAAAGCGTACGAAGTACCGTCGTCCGCATCGTCTTTCCTACGAAGGACGTTCCAAAGCCGGCCGTAACGTCGAATTCGGCGAATACGGTCTGGTAGCAGACAGCGGCAACTACGTTTCCAACCGTCAGATCGAGGCAGCCCGTATTGCCATGACCCGTTACATGAAACGTGGCGGTAAAGTATGGATCCGGATCTTCCCGCATCTGGCCAGAACCAAAAAACCTCTTGAAGTCCGCATGGGTTCCGGTAAAGGTGCTCCAGAAGGATGGGTAGCTGTTGTTAAACCCGGCCGCGTAATGTTCGAAGTTGGCGGCGTACCGGAAGAAGTAGCTCGCGAGGCGCTCCGCCTGGCCAGCCACAAGCTTCCAGTTAAAACTCGTTTTGTTAAGAAAGGAGAAACTGAATAGTCATGAAGGCAAGTGAACTTCGCACAAAGACAGAAGCTGAACTGCTGCAGGAACTCAATCTCCTCAAAGATGAGCTGTTCAATCTCCGCTTCAAACAGGCAACTGGCCAGCTCGAGAATACTGCACGTCTTAAAGCGGTTAAAAAAGACATCGCCCGCATCAAAACCGTACTGGGCGAAATGAAACAGGCTTAATCAGGGAGGACTTGGACATGGAAGAAAGAAACAACCGAAAAGTTTACCGTGGCAGAGTCATTTCTGACAAGATGGACAAAACTGTTACGGTTGCCGTTGAAACGATGAAAAAACATCCGCTCTACGGCAAGCGCGTTAAATACACTAAGAAATTCAAAGCCCACGATGCGAAAAACGAAGCTAGAGAAGGAGATCTCGTTGAAATCATGGAAACAAGACCTCTTTCCAAAACCAAACGTTTCCGTCTGGTTAGCGTAGTGGAAAAAGCACGCGGCTAGAGTCAGGAGGAAGAGCAAATGATTCAAAATGAAAGCCGTTTGCGCGTAGCCGACAACACGGGTGCCAAGGAAGTCCTTGTCATTCGTCCTCTTGGCGGAAGCAAGCGCAAATTTGCCAACATCGGTGATGTCGTTGTCTGTGCTGTTAAACAGGCAGCTCCTGGCGGAGCCGTTAAAAAGGGTGACGTTGTAAAAGGCGTAATCGTTCGTTCCAAATACGGCGTACGTCGCGACAACGGAACCTACATCAAGTTCGACGACAACGCAGTCGTTCTGATCAAAGATGACAAAACCCCCCGGGGTACTCGTATTTTCGGCCCGGTTGCCCGTGAACTTCGTGACCACGACTTCATGAAGATCGTTTCTCTGGCACCGGAAGTGCTGTAAGGAGGATTTCTCGTGAAGATTAAAAAAGGTGACAAAGTTCAGGTAATGACCGGAGCTTACAAAGGAACCATCGGCGAAGTCCTTGCTGCATTCCCGAAAGAAGGCAAAGTCATCGTTGAAGGTGTCAACATCGTCAAAAAGCACATGAAACCGACCCAGTCCAACCCGGATGGCGGAATCGTTGAAAAAGAAGCGAAGATCGATGCATCGAACGTCGCTCTCTACGACGAAAAAGCCAAAGAAGCCGGCCGCATTGGCGTTAAGGTTTCCGTTGACGAAAATGGCAAGAAAACAAAAGTCCGCTACTTCAAGAAGAGCGGCAACGAACTGAAAGAAAAGAAGTAGGAGGATAGTAAATGAACCGGTTAAAAGAAAAATACCAGTCCGAGATCGTCCCGGCTATGATGAAGCAGTTCAACTATTCTTCCGTTATGCAGGTTCCGAAGATCGAAAAAGTCGTAATCAACATTGGTGTCGGCGATGCGATCCAGAACTCGAAATATCTTGACGAAGCTGTAGAAGAACTCGCAGCGATTTCCGGTCAGCAGCCGGTAATCACAAAGGCGAAAAAATCCATCGCGAACTTCAAGGTTCGTGAAGGCATGCCGATCGGCTGCAAGGTAACCCTGCGCGCGGACAGAATGTATGAATTCCTGGACAAACTGTTCAACATCTCTCTTCCGCGTGTAAGAGACTTCCGCGGTGTTTCAGACAGCGCCTTTGATGGACGCGGCAACTACACTCTCGGTGTTAAGGAACAGATCATCTTCCCGGAAATCGACTTCGATAAAGTCAACAAATCCCGTGGTATGGATGTCGTTATCGTAACCACCGCAGATACCAACGAAGAGGCAAAAGAGCTCCTTACCGCTCTTGGCATGCCCTTCGTTAAGAAATAGGAGGAACTCATGGCAAAAAAAGCGATGAAGTTGAAACAGCAGCGTCCTCAGAAATTCAAAGTTCGCGAGTACACTCGCTGTCAGAGATGCGGACGTCCGCACTCCGTACTGAAAAAATACGGCATCTGCCGTATCTGCTTCCGTGAACTGGCTTACAAAGGCCAGATCCCGGGTGTGAAAAAGGCTAGCTGGTAAGCAGGGAGGAAACAAGCATGACAATGACTGATCCGATCGCGGATATGCTCACCCGCATCCGCAACGCTCTTGCTCAGAAGCATGAGACTGTCTCCATGCCTTCCAGCAAAGAGAAGGAAAGAATTGCTAAAATCCTGGTCGAAGAAGGCTACATCAACGGTTTCTCCACAGAAGCTGACGGTGTTAAGAAAACGCTGACCATCGATCTGAAATACGGCAAGAACGGAGAACGCGTAATCTCCGGTCTGAAGAGAATTTCCAAGCCAGGCTTCCGTGTATACGCCGGCGCAGACAACCTGCCACGCGTACTGAACGGACTTGGCACTGCGATCATCTCCACATCCCACGGTGTGATGACCGATCGCGACGCAAAGAAAGCCAATGTAGGCGGCGAAGTACTCGCCTACATCTGGTAATAGTTCAGCAGGAGGAAAATACTGAATGTCACGTATCGGCAATAAACTGATTACCATTCCTGCCGGCGTAACTGTTGAAGTTGCTCCAGGGAATGAGGTGACTGTCAAAGGTCCTAAGGGAACTCTGACAAGAAAGTTCTCCGACATCCTCACGATCGAGGTTGAAGGAAACGAAGTAACTGTAAAACGTCCAAACGATCTCAAGGCCACAAAACAGCTGCACGGAACAACCCGTGCTCTGCTGCACAACATGGTAGTCGGCGTATCTGAAGGCTTCCAGAAAGATCTTGAACTCGTTGGTATCGGTTTCCGTACAGCGGTTAAAGGAAACAAGCTGACCATGAACGTCGGCTACTCCCACCCCGTTGAAAAAGAAATCTTCGAAGGACTCGAAGTAACCTGCCCAAGCGCAACCACAATTACCGTTAAGGGCATTGACAAGCAGCTCGTCGGCGAATTCGCTGCAGAAGTGCGCGCAGTTCGCAAACCTGAGCCTTACAAAGGAAAAGGTATTCGCTATAAAGGTGAACATATCCGTCGTAAGGAAGGTAAGACTGCTGGTAAGAAATAGTGGGAAAGGAGCAAGACTATGATTAAAAAACAGTCAAAAAACGAAGCAAGACAGAAACGTCATCTTCGCGTTCGCAAGAATGTCAGCGGAACTCCTGAATGCCCACGTCTGAACGTATTCAGAAGCAACGCCAACATCGAAGCCCAGATCATTGACGATACAAAAGGTCATACTCTGGTATCCGCTTCTTCCGTAGCCATGAAGCTCGAAAACGGCGGAAACATCGAAGCTGCCAAGAAAGTCGGCGCAGAAATTGCCCGCCGCGCTCTTGAAAGCAATATCAAGAAAGTCGTATTTGACCGCGGCGGATATCTCTACACCGGCCGTGTTCAGGCTTTAGCTGATGCCGCTCGCGAAGGCGGCCTGGAGTTCTAGGAGGTCGCCATGGCAAACAACGATAGAAGACAGAGAAGAGAACCGAAAGAGTTCGACGAACAGGTCATTTCCATCAACCGAATCTCCAAAACCGTAAAAGGCGGTCGTAAAATGCGTTTTGCGGCTCTGGTGGTTGTTGGTGACCGTAAAGGCCGTGTCGGTGTAGGTACCGGCAAGGCAAAAGAAGTACCGGAAGCGATCCGTAAAGCTACCGAAGCTGCACGTAAGAACATGTTCCTCGTGCCAATCGTTGGAACAACCATTCCACACGAAGTTACCGGTAAATACGGCGCTGGTGCTGTATTCATGAGACCCGCTACAGAAGGTACCGGTGTTATCGCCGGCGGCGCTACACGTGCCGTTCTGGAGCTGGCCGGTATCACCGATATCCTGACCAAGAACCTCGGCAGCCGTACAAAAATCAACACTGTACGTGCTACTGTGGAAGGACTTAAATCCCTGCGTACCCTGGATCAGGTAGCTGAACTTCGCGGTAAGAAACCCGAAGAAATCCGCGGGTAAGAAGGAGGAAACGAAATGAAACTGCATGAACTTTCCCAGAGTCAGTCCCGCAAAGCGAGAAAAAGAGTAGGACGCGGACCTGGTTCCGGCCTCGGCAAAACTGCCGGCCGCGGACAGAAAGGTCAGAAAGCCCGTTCCGGCGGCGGCGTTCGTCTCGGATTTGAAGGCGGACAGACCACACTGGCCCGCCGTCTTCCAAAGCGCGGCTTTACCAACTTCAACCGTAAGGAATATGCCATCATCAACGTGGCAGATCTGAACCGTTTTGAAGACGGAACCCACGTAACGCCACAGCTTCTCAAGGAAACCGGCATGCTGAAAAAACAGCTCGCTGGTGTCAAAGTCCTCGGTGAAGGAACTCTCGAGAAGAAGCTCACCGTAAGTGCTGCAAAATTCTCCAAGAGTGCTGAAGAAGCCATCGTCAAAGCAGGCGGAACCGTAGAGGTTCTCTAAAATGAAAACTGTTAAGGCAATCTTTGAGAACAAGGACATCCGTAACCGTCTCCTGTTCACTCTCTTTGCCTTCCTGGTGTACCGTCTGGGATGCGCAATTACCGTCCCCGACGTAAACACCGCCGGACTGGTTGGCAGCCTGGAAAATAACAGCCTGTTTGCGATGATGAGCCTGCTTGGAGGCGGCGGACTGGAACAGTTCTCCGTTTTCGCAATCGGTGTTACTCCCTATATCACCGCTTCCATCATCATCCAGCTCTTAAGCACGGATGTTATCCCAGCGCTGACTGAACTTTCCAAACAGGGTGCAACCGGACGCAAGAAACTCGATCAGTACACCCGCTATCTGGCGGTTGTCTTCGGTTTCGTGCAGTCCATCTCCCTGACGTACAGCTTTAACAATATGTACAGCGGTCTGTTCTACAACGGTCTTTCGACCGCCAGACTTCTGTACGTTGCCATGATCTTTACTGCAGGCTCCATGTTCCTGGTATGGCTTGGTGACCAGATCTCCTTAAAAGGCCTCGGCAACGGTATGTCCATGATCATCATGGCCGGTATCGTCGGCCGCATGCCGCAGCAGTTCTCTGCTGCGTGGTCTTCCCTGGTTACCGGTGCAGACGGTGCAGCTGCTCCCGCAAACGGAGGCTGGATCTTCGCCGCCTACATCCTCGTCTACCTGCTGATCATCGTCTTTGTCGTACTGATCAACACGGCAGAGCTGAAAATTCGAATCCAGTACACTTCGAGTTCTATGTCTCTGTCCAAAAAGGCTACGATGAACTACCTGCCGCTGAAGATTAATACGGCTTCCGTTATCCCAGTCATCTTTGCTTCTTCGGTAATGATGGCTCCGATTCAGGTCGCCAGCTTCTTCGCAAACGGCGCTTCCTGGTACACCACCATGTCCAACTGGCTTGGCCTTCGTACCTGGTACTCGCTGACCATCTACGTAGTTCTGATTATTCTGTTTACCTTCTTCTACTCCAAGATGCAGGTTAACCCGGAGCAGGTCGCTGAGAACCTCGCCAAATCTGGCGCATACATTCCCAGCGTTCGTCCAGGCAAGCAGACGGAAACCTATCTGGACAAAGCCCTTTCCCGTATTACCGTACTCGGCGCGCTGGCCCTTTCGGCTATCGCTGTTCTCCCGCATCTGATGCCTCTCATCTGGCCTCAGCTGCCGACGTCCATGGCTCTGGGTGGCACCGGAATGATCATCGTTGTCGGTGTTGCGATTGAGACCGTACGTCAGATTCAGGGACTGGTAACCCAGAAAGCGTACAAGAAGTACTACGACTTCGATTAATCAACACGAAACTATGAATCCGGCTGATTAACTCAGCCGGATTTTTTGGAGACAGACTATGAATATTTTAATTATGGGAGCCCCAGGCTCTGGCAAAGGAACCTTCAGCAGCCGTCTGAAAGAAACGTACAACCTTGACCATATTTCTACCGGCGATCTGTTCCGCGAAAACATTTCCAAAGGAACCGATCTGGGCAAGGAAGCCAAAAGCTGCATCGATGCCGGTCACCTTGTACCGGATGATATCGTTAACCGCATGGTTCTGGACTACCTCGCTAACCGCATGGACAAATCCAAGGACGGCTATCTGCTCGACGGCTATCCCCGCACGCTCGAACAGGCTAAAACCTTCAAGAAGATGACCGATTCCACGGATCTGGCTACCGATGTCGTTCTTTACCTCGACGTCCCGGAAGATGTGCTGACCAAGCGCATTCTCGGCCGCCGTTCCTGCCCGAACTGCGGCGAAATTTTCAATATCTACTTCAAACCGTCCGCAAAGGAAGGCATCTGCGACAACTGCGGTCATGAACTGACTTACCGCGCAGATGACAACGAAGAAAGTCTGAAAACACGTCTCGGCGACTACCATGCCCTGACGGAACCAGTGATCGGCTTCTATCACGATCTTGGCCTCCTCAAAAAAGTGGATGCTAACCGCGATTTTGAAGCGATCTGGACAGACATTGTCGAAAACCTGAAGCAGGCATAACATTCCGACCTTGCCTGCTCTACGATTCGATTCTGATGCGCGTCCTGGGAAATCCAAATCTTTATCCCCGTTTTGGATTCTGATCCGCACCGTTTCGAATCGCATTTGCCTCAAAACGATATTCATCTCTAGTTCTGTTTTCTGTTTCAAAGCGTAAAATCACACGCCATTCCGCTCCCCCGCAAGCTGCGGATTCATGCAACAGGAACGCAGGATATTAGAGTCGATCGATCCTCAATCCCTGCTTTTCTTTCGAAAAGGGGGATTTTTTTAATACGCCAACGCCGTTCATCCGATCGGCAGCTCCGTTTCAACGACACCCGATCAGTGGGCCCCCATCGCCCTAAAACGACAGATGACAGGTCAGCTGCAAGCCGGAATTGCGCCTTAAACACAGTCAAAAAGGTGTCTGATATTTCTGCATATCCAAAACCGTACTCCCGTGAAGCGGGCATAATAAAAGTACAGATGAACTCTTCAAAAGAGCTATTCTGTCTCATCATCATCAGCGGCCATCGCCGCATAAACAGGAGATGTAATCAACCATGGATAGAAAAATGAATCCAGATCATAAGGACATTGCGCAAGACTGGATGAGCGTTCGGCATTCGGTTCATCAGTACAACGGAACGCCGTTGCCCATGGAAAATCAGAAAAAAAGCGTCAGTTCGGACGCCTGAATGGGTTCAGAATGCGGTATTCATCTGCGATGCACCAATGGTTCTTTTCATGACCGTGATCGCGGCTTCATGGCCTCTGGAGCCTCCATTGCTTGCGCAATAGTTCAGGAGCACTTCGAAGGGAATATCGGATTCGAATGCGTCGGTGCAGCTTTTCAGTACGCAGCAGTCGGTATCGATCCCGACAAAGTAAAGCCGGTCAATGGAATTCTGCGCAAGAAATTCCCTGAACTCATCCGTAAAACAGGAATAGATCTTTTTCTGGATAATCCGTTCACTTACCTGCGCGACGAAAGGATCCACCTGCGTAGAAGGCGTGTTTTCCATCAGACCCGTCCAGCCCATTCGAGAGACATAGGGGGAATCTGGCGTGTTAATAAACTGGGTAGCGACGAAATGATCAAAATGCCGCCGGGACAGCAATGTTTTGAGGTTTGAAGGGACATCTTCCGTCGCAGGGGATAAAAACCCTTTCTGTACATCAATGATCACCAGACAGTCAGACATCGAAATCACCCCTTCTTGATAATAAAAATAATACCAGAGACAAAGATGATCCCGGCAGCCGTTATCCAGAAGAAGCGCCATCCATCCGTAAGCTGTTCTTCGAAAAGGGAAAAGAGCGTAGTCAGAATATCCAGATACGCAATGATGAAAAGCAGGATTTCACTTAGCCAGCCATATTTGCGCTGACGCTGGTTTTCCTCGGTTGTACGATCTTCAATCAGATATTCCAGGCGCTCAATAAGCTGATCCTTGTACTCCGTAAGTCCGCTCGACTCGATCAGCGCATTTCGAATTCTTGAAACGTAAACCGGCATGCTGGAATCCGCGGTCGTCATGAACTGATTGTAGCGAGTAAGGTACTGATTCCGTAATTTTCGCAGACTCAGGGAAGAAGCGGTTTCGGTGTCGGGACAGCCGAGATCCTGTAAAAGACAATACGTATACATCCACATGGCCTGCAAATCGATTTCCAGTGCATCCATAAACCGGACATAGTCTTTTCGAATTTCCCTGGAAGAGGTTATTACGGCAGCCCAGCTGATGTATACGTCGATATCTTCCCTTAATTCATAATCGTGAGGCAGCTCAACATCGGAAAGATCGGACTGATAGGGATCATGCATGTCATCTGTCAGAGGACATACGAAGGAATCTTCTTCATTGGCAAGGCTTGGCATCAGAAGAATTTTTAAAGATTTCACAAATGTGTCATCCGTTTTCATCATTTCCATATACTCCGCTATACTCCGCTGGATCAAGCCCTGTACAGAAATGACTGACGGTCATGACATACGACAATCCATTCGATTCCCAGTCTTCTTTCGAACTCTGCCGATGAGAGGAAGGAATGAGCGCACAAATCTGATGAAGCGCACGCAGCGTTTTCTGCATGGCGAGGGAAACAGCCGGATCTTCAAAACTGCAGATCCGGCTGTGCGCTTCGCGCCGGGAACGGCAGTAGTCCTTGGCAAACTGAGCTTTGCGAATGAGAAAGGAATCGTCGCACAAGGAGAAAACGGCAATGCCGCTTTTAAAGATATACAGATCAAGCCGGCTTTGAATATGCCAGCCTGCAGCAAGATCCGGGGAAAGCTTAACCAGAAATTCGGATCGTTCGACAGGAGCAAAATGATTCAGGCTCATGTACCGATCGATATGTTCCAGAGAGGTACCAGTTAATTCGCCGCCCAGATCGGCGGGGATATAGCGCCAGGGCTGAATAAAGGGTGAAGGGCATACGGTCTCCTGCTCAGGACTTGATCCTGCTGCAGACAAATCGGCCGTCGGACAGAAAAGGTAAGACAGAACGCCCAAAAGAGCAAGAAGAGAAGACAGAATATCCAGATTTCATATTTCGTCAGTTTCTTCTGCACAACGCATCGTGTCGGATGGTTTTACAGGCAGGATGAGCAAGTCAAATGAGAATTTTATTTCCATATATAATACGGACTGGTCTACGACAAACCAGATCGATTTCTGAGGATGGATAAGAAGTGAAAAGAATGAACCGAATAAAACCAAAAATGAAATCAAATCATCGGCTTCTTCTTCTCCCCCTCAACCCGCACATCGTCTATAGATGCCTGTTGTTTTCAGGTGCATTCGATGCCAGCGCGAAAATGAGAACGAAATAACAGAGCAAGGAAATATCATCGAGCGTATTTCTGTGCCGGGACCGATGGATAATCGAAGCCGAAGGGGATTGCCGCCAGCAAACCGGCTGACCCTTGCATGAATCCATAATGGATATTTCATGTCGAATCGCTGAACGAACTGTTTTTCCTTTTTGACGGAACAGGCAGTCTGGAAAGGAAAAAGAGTCCCATAAGAGGAGAATGTTTCGTTTTCCGCTAAGATAAAGGAGAAGAAGTACGTACGGGCAGAAAAGACCCGTCCGGATTCGTTCACAAACTTTCACAAAATGTTTCAAATGGGTCATAACTTGAAACGAAAGGCAATTGCGTCTATACTGATTAGGCGCAATTTGTTTTACCAATGGTTCCTGAACGTGAATCATCAGGGCAGCGCCCTCAGCCGTCCGGCCCGCGGTCAGTGCCCGAAAGGGAATTCCGTGAACGCCGCGAAAGCGACAAGTAATGGATCGCGCCATCAGAAATTTCAATCATCACGTTTCTGCTAAAATACGCTCACTGTGTATGAGCGGATTTTAGAAGGTTGAATACGTGAATACGAAAGGGGTATACACATGAAAGTAAGACCATCCGTGAAACCCATCTGTGACAAATGCCGTGTCATCCGCCGCAAAGGCAGAGTCATGGTAATTTGCGAAAACCCGAAGCATAAACAGAGACAGGGTTAATTAGGACAACAGGAGGAACAAATGGCTCGTATTGCAGGAGTTGACATTCCAAATAACAAACGGTCTGTCATTGCCTTAACTTATATTTATGGAATCGGCAAACCTACTGCCGAAAAGATCCTTGCAGACTGCAAGATCAGCGAAGACACCCGCATCAAAGATCTGAGCGAAGCAGAAATGAACGCACTGCGTAAAGCAGTTGACCAGATCAAGGTAGAAGGCGACCTTCGCCGTGAAGTACAGCTGAACATCAAACGTCTGATGGAAATCGGCTGCTACAGAGGTATCCGTCACCGCAAAGGACTTCCAGTTCGCGGTCAGAGAACCAAGACTAATGCCAGAACACGCAAGGGCAAGGCGAAAACAGTAGCCAACAAGAAGAAGTAGAAAGGACTGGTGAAATACTGATATGGCAAAGAAACAGCAGATTAGAAAACGTCGCGTTAAAAAGAATGTTGCCAGAGGTATGGCGCACATCCACTCTACATTCAACAACACGATCGTAACCATTACCGACGAAGGCGGTAACGCAATTTCCTGGAGCTCCGCTGGAGCACTCGGCTTCAAGGGAAGCCGTAAGAGCACACCGTATGCAGCACAGATGGCTGCTGAGGCTGCAGGCAAGGCTGCAATGGATCACGGTATGAAATCCGTTGCGGTTGAAGTAAAAGGTCCAGGTCCTGGACGTGAAGCCGCTGTCCGTGCTCTGCAGGTTGCAGGTCTGGACATCACAATGATCAACGACGTAACACCTATTCCCCATAACGGATGCCGTCCGCCGAAGAGACCACGCGGCTAATCCATCCGGATCAATTCATTTCCTGAACATCACTGATCCATTGGCCAGCCGGCTATTCCGGTTTCGGGTCAATCCATTTTGTTTTGGATGAAATCCGGTCAATGATAAGGAAAGAATTCATCGCTCTATTGGGAAATAAAGGAGGCCCGGCAGAATGACTAACTACGAGATTACTACGCTGGAAGAGACTGATACCCTTGGAAAATTCGAAATGTCGCCTCTCCCGGATCAGTTCGGAATTACCCTGGGAAATTCACTGAGAAGAGTGCTTCTCTCTGCAATTCCTGGAGGCGCTGTCTTCAGCATTCGAATTGATGACGTCTATCACGAGTTTACAGGTGTGGAGGGCGTCACCGAAGACGTTTCGGCGATCATCCTGAACCTGAAAAAACTGATTCTGAGTATCGATATCAGCGACAACGAGATTTATACATTGCGCATTCATGAAACAGGACCATGCGTTGTCACTGCAGGCGATATTCAGTGCCCGGAAGGGGTTAAAGTGCTTAACCCGGATCTTCCGATCTGTACTCTGTCTGCCGGTAAGGAATTTTCCATGGAAATGCAGGCCAAACTTGGCCGCGGCTTTGTGGCAGCTGATATCAACAAGCACCGCCACGCTGGCCCGAACTCCCCGATCGGAGTCATCTACACCGATTCTCTTTTCTCCCCGGTAGTACGCGTTGCCTATTCCACACGTTCGGAATACAACGAGGACCACAAGCCTTATGACGTACTGACGATGGAGATTGAAACCGACGGAACTCTCAAACCGTTCCAGACGCTCGCCATCGCATCGAAGATCCTGCGCGATCACCTTGCGATTATCGGTGAAGCCAATGTGGCGCAGGAGGATCCGGCTCTTGAAGAAGAAGAGATTCTCAAGGAACGCAATGCATCGCTCAAATCCAAGATGATTGAAGACCTTGAACTTTCGGTTCGTTCCTACAACTGTCTGAAACGTGCCGGTATTTCCACCGTAGATGAACTGTGCCAGAAGACTGAATACGAAATGCAGCATGTCAGAAACCTTGGCAAGAAATCGCTGCTTGAAATCAAAGACAAAATCTACTCCCTCGGTCTTTCCTTTAAGGCCGGCGGAGATAATCAATAGGAGTCAAAGATGAAAAACCGTAAACTCGGCCGCACTTCTGATCATCGTAAAGCCCTGCTTCGCAACATGGCCACTTCGCTGATCGAAAACGGCTCAATGGAAACCACTGAAATGAAAGCCAAAGAGCTCAGTTCAGTGATGGATCGTCTCGTCACTCTCGCTAAACGTGGAGATCTTCACGCTCGCCGTCAGGCAGCTGCGTTTGTTCGCAACGTTGAAGTTGATGACGAAGGCACTACTGCTCTGCAGAAACTGTTCGACGAAATCGGACCCGCTTATGCGGATCGTACCGGCGGATACACACGTGTTGTTAAAACACGCATCCGTCGCGGTGATGCTGCTCCGATGGCAATCGTTGAATTCGTGAAGTAAACGATCATATAACCAATTTGAAGAAGGCTTCGGCCTTCTCTTTTTTTCGCTCTTTTGAAAAATCTGGACCGAGATACTCTTTCGTCTGTTCAAAAAACCGGGAGTCCGTCAAAGCGGAAATATGAATTGTGATACCATAAAACCATGAGTACGTTTGAACAGCTTACGCAGTATGGACATGCCCATCAGATCCCGATTCTGATGGACGAGTCGATGGAATGGCTGGAGAAAATTCTTCTGGAATACCGTCCTTCGACCTTTCTTGAAATTGGAACCGCCATTGGCCGAACTTCCATTGAAGCGGCCCGCATTCTCCCCGATCTTCAGGTCATGACGATTGAGCGGGATCCTGAAATGGCCGCCCAGGCCAGGAAAAACATCGAAGCCAGTGAACAGAAAGATCGCATTACCTTTATTGAAGGCGACGCCCGAGATGTCGATCTGAGCGGCCAGACATTTGATCTGATTTTTATCGATGCTGCCAAAAGCCAGTACAGACGCTTTTTTGAGAAATACAGTCCGCTACTTTCCGAGAATGGTCTGATCATTACCGACAACATGTTTTTCCATGGCCTGGTCGAACATCCGGAACGAACGCATAATCGACATACGAAAGGTCTGATTCGAAGACTTCGGGCGTACTGGGAGTTTCTTGAAACCAACGAGGAGTTTGAAACGACCATTCTGAACATCGGGGATGGTCTCGCTCTCACAAGGAGGAAACATGCTTAAATTCTTATTGAAAACTGGTGCCGTCGTCGCAGCAGCCGGGCTTGTACTCGGTCTGATTAAGAAATACGAAGACGACCGCGCTATGGACGAGGAAGACTGGGATTACGAAATCCAGAAAACTCCGGAAACCGACGCAGATGACGCAGCGAAGGAAACGCCGACGGATACCGCAGAAGTAAAATCTGCACCGGAAGAAACCGCCAAGCCAGAACCGGCAGAAGAGAGCACAGACGAAGAACAGTCTCTTCCTGCCATTCTTCCCGAAGAAGAACCCGTACCGGTTACAGACGAATCCGTAACGGCTGAAACGACGACACCGGAACACGAATCCGAAACGCCAGCGGAAAACAAGCCGAAATCCACTGAAGAATAAAGTCTCTTCCTCTTATGAGGAAAAGAAAGCAGGCTGCTGTACAGCTTCCGATTAGAGCTGTCCAAAATCCGCCTGAAGAAAGAAGGGTAAATCATGAAAGGTCTCAACAGGTTTCTGAAATTTGTGGCCGCTCTGGCGGCGATCGCCGCTGCCGTCGCAGCCATTGTGTATTTCTTCGAACGGCGCAACCGTGAGATGGAAGAGCTAGACGCCTATCTGATGGGCGATGATCCAACGTCCTCTTCCACCGATTTCGTTTCCTCGAATACAGATGCTGCACCGGATTATCTGAAAGAAGACTTTGAACAGCTGGGCACGCTCGATCAGGGCGAAATCATTAACGTATCCCTGATGGCAAGCCCCAACGATGTACAGGCTGTCCAGGAACAGCTGGCCGCAGCCGGGTATTCGAGCACATACGATCACGAAGGCATGATTCTCGACATTACGCTCAGCGGTCCGAAAGACGAACAGGAAATTCAGGAGTTCGTTGAGGAACTCGAAAAGATTTTAAGCAGCCGCAGCGTCGAGTATATCGGCTACGCCCTCGAATAATCTGAAAAAAGGATCAGATCCAATTCAACAGAAACAAGGCTCTCGCAACGGACGAACCAGCCCGGAAAGCGAGAGCCTTTTTGTATGCGGATGATCTGTTCTCAAATTGTAAGCGTCAAATAAAAGACGGGTATTTTCTCGACCGCCTCCTTGGGATAATTCCTTTATTCAAGGAGGCTTTTTCATGGAATCAATCATCCCTGCAATCGATCTCGGTATCGATTTCTCCAAA
>NZ_JAHDSX010000042.1:0-19223 GCF_020969955.1 Allobaculum fili
GCCCGCTATAAAGGGCCGCTCCAGAAATTTTCAATCGCTCATCGTCCAGCGACGTGTTTCGGGCCTTCGAAACGGCCAAATGTTTTTACCACCAAAAACGAATTTACACAAAATTTTTGACATGTCCTTCCGATCTCATGCTTCCGTCGCGGCGACTTTGCGTTTTCCTTTCTTATATTTATCTTATTTGCCTTATTTGCCGTATATGCGCTTCTTATATTTGCCCTCATATTCGCTTATTTGAATTTTTGCGCGTTCTTCCATATGTTCGCCTCGCTTGTATGCACGCTCTCCCCATTCATCCATATATAACGCAATTAAAGCGGCACATAGAATCTAGCCTGACCACGCAAAGTTCGGACCTTGGCAGACCGATCCCTCCATTCCAGCTCGATCTGCCTTTCACCTATCACTGTTCACGTATCATCCTCACCCCAGAAAGAGGATCGCAGCCCGGATCCGGAGCGTCTCTAGATGATCCGACTTCGCGTTCTGACAGATTCTTATATTAGAAAAAGCCTGAACGCTATTTTTTAGCGTTCAGGCTGATTTCTAAATGGTTTTCCTGAATAAATTTTTCCTGCATTTTCTTGAAACGCCAGAGGCTGAAGAAATAGGTGACCAGGAAAATCACAATCGAGCTGTCAAAATTGCGGAAGACCTGCATCATCAAAAACCAGAGGACGAGAGCCAGGACGTCGGTCAGAACCATCGGCCGCGTATTGCCGTACAGCTCAGCGGTCTGCAGCTGCGTTCTAAGGTTCAGGATGGCAAGCGCTGCACCAATGGCAGCAACGACGGCGTCCACCGAGAAGTTAACGAGATACTTTCCGAAAATGGCATTGCGGATGAAGGAGCAGAGCAGAACCATCGCAAACGCGGTCGTTATGCCGGATAGACGAAAGGTTCCTCGATCTTCAATCATCTGTTTTCTGGCAAAGTCCCGAAAGGAAGTGCTTCTCTTGCGGGAAAGCAGCTTTTCCGGAAGTTTGCGGTCTTCCAGTCTCTCCTGAGCCGCCCACCCGATCAGCAGATGCTTCATGCCGGCGCTCTCGTCGGTTCGATCGATCTGTTCGAGCGCTTTCTGATACGGAACATCGTCAATCAGGCCAGCGGTGTTGCTGGTAATCGATTTGGTCAGCCAGACCGGTTCTTTTTTCTTCTTCGCCATTTATTCGAAGCTTACGGAGTCTGCTCCGTCAATCTTGATATTGGTGCTGAAGTAAGTCTGCATCGCCTGGAAGAGATAGTACGGATCTTTGGCACCGCCGGTCTCAAAGGAAGAATGCATGGCCAGCTGAGCCAGTCCGATGTCAACAGCGTGTACAGATACCTGAGTATTGGAAAGGTTGCCCAGCGTCGATCCGCCGACAATATTCGAACGGTTTGCGAAGTTCTGTACAGGAACGCCGGCTTTTTCGCAGATCATTGTGAATACAGATCTCGAGAAGGCGTCGGTTGTGTACTTCTGGTTAGCGGCCTCTTTAATAATTGGGCCGTGGTTCATGTAAACCGTGTTTTCGCCGGCATCGGTTTTTTCCGGATGGTTTGGATGAACGGCATGGCCATTATCCGCCGATACGAGGAAGCTTGCGGATACGGCGCGGTAGTATTCTTCTTCCGTTTTGCCGAGCGCGCTGTTGATCCGACGGAGCACATCGTGCAGGAAGGTCGACATAGCGCCCTGCTTGGTGTTGGAGCCGACTTCTTCGTTGTCGAAGCAGCAGTAAACATCAATCTTGTTTCCGTGTTCTGCATTCAGGAAGCCCTGCAGAGTCGTATAGGCGCATTCGAGGTCGTCAAGTTTCGGGCTGGATACGAATTCATCCTTGTAGCCCCAGAGAATGCCTTTCTGACGGTTAACCAGGAACAGATCCTTGCCCTTGATGGCATTTACATCTACGCCAAGTTCGTCAGCAACCATCTGATTGAAGGAGCCTTTGGTCATTGCGCCGCAGGAGAACAGAGGGCACAGATCCACCTGACGGTTGAACGCGAAGCCTTCGTTGATCTCACGGTTGAAATGGATCGGCATGTTTGGAATGGTCAGAATATCCTGATCCATATAGAACAGACGGCTTTCGAGACCGTTGCCGGTATCGACCATGACACGTCCGGCAATAGTCAGAGGACGATCGAGCCATGTGGAATCGATCATTCCGCCGTACGCCTCGACGTTAAGACGGATGTATTCAGCCGGCCCGGTAATTTCCGGAACGGATTTGATTTTAAACGTTGGAGAATCGGTATGCGCTGCACTCATCTGGAAATGATAGTCAGTCAGATTTTCCGGAATCATGAACGCAATAATGGAACTGTTGTTGCGAATTGTATAGTAGCCTTTGCCTGGTTCAAGATTCCAGGCGTCTTTTTCTTTCAGCGCGCTGAATCCTTTGGCTTCAAGTTCAGCGGCAATGGAATGTACGGAATGAAACATGCTTGGGCACGCTGCAATAAAATCGGTCAGCTTGCCTGCAAATTCTTTGTAGGACATAAGTTTTCCTCCTTATCTAAGACAATACCATATCCAGCAGAAACAGGATGTCCTGGAAAAGCGACTCAAGTACAGAATGACAGTCCTGACTAAAACGAAAAACATCGCTGGTCTAATACGGTTTCCAGACTCCCTTTTCCTTCCTTGCGGGCGGTCTGTCTTTCTGAGCAGAAAGTGCGCCGAGCCGGTCGGTTCCCATTAAAGCCATGGTCAAAAATTATGGGCTGCATGCTTTCTCTCAGCGCAAGGACGCATTTGGCAGACAGTATCGGCAGCCAGATCACCAGATCTGCAGGACAGGGATGAAAAAAAGCGGAAAGCCCGAAGACATTCCGCTTTATATTCTCCGAATAAACTCAAATCCGCTCAAACCGAAGGGATTCGAATTCAGAAAGATCAGAGACGTTTATTTTACAATACCAGCTTTGCGATCTTCGGCCTTGCGGATTTCCGGCATGATCAGACCGAGAGCAAGCAGAACGAATGGCATCGCAATGTTCAGAATTGTACGTACGACATCGCCTTCTACATAAACACCGAGAATGCAGCAGAATGCGGTAACGAAGAAGCACCATGCACCAGCAACGATGGCGAAGGTTTTGTTTTTAACAAATACGTAATCGCTGTGGAATTTGTTTCCGGCTGTGCGCAGCATGATATATGCGAAGAATACCCAGAGGTAACGCATTGGCATGCAGACAGAGTTCAGTTTGGTCAGCCAGGTGATGATATCGGCTGCACCAGTTCCGAGCATCTGAATCAGAATGATCGAACCAGCCAGAACACCGATCAGCAGAATACCGTTGGTGTATGCACCGTATTTGTTCTGCTTGAGCAGACTCTTTGGAACATACTGACGAGCGGATTCATCGTCAAGAAGCATACGCAGAGGAGCATCGATGGAAAGAACGAGAGTAGAGAACTGACCGATCGCATTGCAGGCACCGTATACGATAACGAAGAAGTTGCCCAGGTGGTAGTATTCACCGAGTTTCTGGAAGGACATATAAGCACCGTTGGCGATGAACTGTTTCTGGAAATCCGGGTTGGCCAGATCTGCAGAGTTGAACATCATACCCATGGCGATGGTACCGAGGATAGCGCAGACCATAACCATGATTGCCAGGGAGATCATACCTTTCGGGAAGTCTTTACCAGGGTTTTTAACCTTATTTACATAAGGAGAAATCTTTTCACATCCTCCGACTGCGAATACAAGAATCGACAGAGACGTGAAGTACTGCCAGTTGAATGTCGGGATCAAACCTTCCCAGCTCCAGTCAATAGGAGCGAACGAAGCGGACGGGTTGATCGCCGGTGCTGCGAACATCATTACGATGTAGAGCAGAGACATTACGAACATACTCGATCCAGCTACGGAGGTTAGAGCCTTAAGCGGTGTCAGGCCGCGGGAAGCTACCCAGAGGAAGATGATGAAGACAACGAGAGTCGCCAGCTGTACCTGAATTGCAGGCAGGCTGTCATACCATTCGTTGGACAGGAACATCCATGCGAGAGCCTTCAGGCCGCCGCTTCCCTTCGAAGCAATGTAAGGGATATGGACTACCCAGTACGTATAACCAGCGTAATACGCCAGTTTAGGATTGGTTGTTTCCAGAACCCAGCTCGTTACACCGCCGCCGGCAGTTTTAAAAGCGGAACCAAGTTCACCAACCATTAATGCGTAAGGTACAAAGTACAGCAGGAACATCATTACCCATGAGAAGATTACCTGTGTGCCGTTGAAGTACCCAAAGCCGTTTACGACGTTACCAAATCCCCATACGGTTGAGAACGCCATGAACGCCAGAGTCAGCCAGGTGATTTTCTTAGTATCGGTTCCGGCTGAACTTTTCGTTTGGTTCATAATTTGAGAACACTCCTTTCTGACACATTATCCCATAAATATACGGATTTTGGGATAATCTAAGCGTTTAAAAACATTACATTTTCTCCTAAAGATCAAAATCTGCTCAGAACGTCAAAATAGAGCATTCCCGCCTCTTTTGATGCAAGGCATTCACTTAGCATGTGCGTTTACCATTATTACACATTTCAGATAAATTTTTCATAATTTCATTTTGTTTCATCACAAATTTTAACCAAATTTTTGTCAGGCAGGTTTCAAAATTGCCTTACTTGGCGTAAAAATGTAAAAAACAGTGAAAATCGACACTTTGTGCTCTCATTTTCGTTTTGTCAACACTTTATTTCGCGATTCGTAGACGGATGTTTTACATCTGTAAACAGTCTGTGTTCCATCACACATTCGCTTTTAACATTAAAAAGGGGACTCTGAATGGATTTTGTCTGCCGCTGCAGCATGCATGATCGTCTCAGCATTCGAAATCATCTCGGCATACAGTCAGAACTTTAATGCATTCCTCGTCTGGTCCGCTAGATCACGTTTTCCCTTCCGCTCGTACTAAAACCCTTGAGCTTGCAGTCAGAGATTTATGGTTGTCTCAATGGTTTTCCTGGTTCGGCAGAATAAGGCTCCAGAACAGCGTTCTGCTGCTCGTATATGAATGCGATACAGTTTTCCTGTTATTCTCTTCAAAACCGTCAGAAAGGCCTCATACGCTTTTCTAGACCGCAAGCTATGAATAAGGACCCAATTTCCCCAGCCATTGAATTTTTTCAAATATACAGTTGAGAGGAAATAAGAATTGCTAGAGGATCGTGTGTGCAGAGAGGCAGCCATTATCGGTCAGGCCCTGATTTCAACTGGCGAATCCGTCTCTTCTTGGTAGGCAAAAAACAAAAAAGGAGAACCCATTCGTAAGATTGGGTTCTCCTTAATTTTTTAGTTAGCTGAAAGCTTCGTCAGTTTCTGAACGTCGATTATTCAACGATTTCAGTAACGTTACCAGCGCCTACAGTGTGTCCGCCTTCACGAATAGAGAAGGTAGTACCGTTTTCGATAGCGATAGGAGCGATCAGTTCAACGGACATTTCAACGTTGTCGCCAGGCATAACCATTTCAACGCCTTCTGGCAGAGTGATTACACCAGTTACGTCAGTTGTACGGAAGTAGAACTGAGGACGGTAGTTGGAAACGAACGGTGTGTGACGTCCGCCTTCATCTTTGCTCAGTACGTAAACCTGAGCTTTGAATTTTGTGTGAGGATGAACGGATCCTGGTTTTGCCAGAACCTGTCCACGCTGTACTTCGTCACGTGCAACACCACGGAGCAGAGCACCGATGTTGTCACCAGCACGAGCTTCGTCGAGCTGTTTGTGGAACATTTCCAGACCAGTCAGTACAGTGGAGCGAGTTGGTTTGATACCAACGATTTCTACTGTGTCGGACAGGTGAGCAGTACCACGTTCTACACGACCTGTAGCAACGGTACCACGACCGGAAATTGTCATAACGTCTTCGACAGCCATCAGGAATGGTTTGTCGACATCACGAACTGGATCATCGATCCAGGAATCAACAGCGTCCATCAGTTCTTCGATAGCCGGTGTCCATTTCGGATCGCCTTCGAGAGCTTTCAGAGCGGATCCGCGGATGATTGGAGTGTCGTCGCCGTCGAATTCATATTCGTCGAGGAGTTCACGAATTTCCATTTCAACAAGGTCGATCAGTTCTTCGTCGTCAACCATGTCGCATTTGTTCAGGAATACAACCATTTTAGGTACGCCTACCTGACGAGCGAGCAGGATGTGCTCACGAGTCTGAGGCATAGGTCCGTCAGTGGCAGCTACAACGAGGATAGCGCCATCCATCTGAGCTGCACCAGTGATCATGTTCTTGATGTAGTCAGCGTGACCCGGGCAGTCTACGTGTGCATAGTGACGTTTGTCTGTCTGGTATTCAACGTGAGCGGTGTTGATGGTGATTCCACGTTCTTTTTCTTCTGGAGCACCGTCAATCTGATCGTAATCTGTTTTCTCAGCCATGCCTTTGCCGCTGAGAACGCTGGTGATTGCAGCAGTCAGAGTTGTTTTACCGTGGTCAACGTGTCCAATGGTACCAATGTTGACATGGGTTTTACTTCTGTCAAATTTTTGCTTAGCCATTATTTCCTCCTAGAGTTATTCAGACTGTTTCATTTTAAGGCTTTCGAATTTTAAAAGCAATAATGAGTATTTTACTTACCGGACTCGGCAATGATCTTCTCAGAAATCGACTTCGGTACTTCACTGTAGTGGTCGAATTTCATCGAGTAGTTGCCGCGGCCCTGGGTAAAGGAACGCAGGTCAGTTACATAGCCGAACATTTCTGACAGCGGGATGAATGCACGTACGATGACGGCATTTCCGCGTTCTTCCTGATCGTTGATCTGACCGCGACGGCTGGATACGTCGCCCATTACAGAACCAAGGTATTCTGCTGGTGCTGTAATTTCAACGAGCATGATTGGCTCGAGCAGTACAGGATCGCACTTCTTGGCAGCTTCACGAAGAGCCATGGAAGCAGCAATCTTGTAGGCCTGTTCGGAGGAGTCGACATCATGGTAGCTTCCGTCGAACAGAGTTGCTTTAACGTCAATCATCGGGTAGCCGGCGAGTACACCTTTTTCAAGAGCGTCCTGCAGACCTTCGTTGGTTGGCTTGATGTATTCCTTAGGTACGGTTCCACCAACAACAGCGTCGATGAATTCGTATCCTTTACCTTCTTCATTCGGTTCAAACTTGATCCATACGTGACCGTACTGACCTTTACCACCGGACTGACGGATGTATTTACCTTCACATTCCGCAGCTTTACGGATTGTTTCACGGTAAGCAACCTGCGGCTGGCCAATCTTCGCATCGACGTTGAATTCTCTGCGCAGACGGTCAACGATGATATCGAGGTGAAGTTCACCTACACCAGCGATAATGGTCTGTCCAGTTTCCTTATTTGTATAAGTTCTGAACGTAGGGTCTTCTTCAGCCAGTTTGGCAAGAGCCAGACCCATCTTGTCCTGGTCAGCTTTCGTCTTTGGTTCAAGGGACTGTTCAATAACAGGTTCCGGGAATTCCATCTTTTCAAGAATGATCGGATGGTCCGGCTCGCAGAGGCTGTCACCAGTTGTGGTGTTTTTCAGACCTACTGCTGCCGCAATGTCGCCTGCGAAAACCTGCGGGATTTCGTGACGGCTGTTGGCATGCATCTGCATGATACGGCCGAAACGTTCTTTCGTATCCTTTGTGGAGTTGAGAACGTAGCTTCCGGAATCAGCTGTACCGGAGTAAACGCGGAAGAACGTAAGTTTTCCGACGTATTTATCGGTCATGATTTTGAAAGCAAGCGCAGAGAACGGTTCTTCATCGGAAGGATGACGTTCATCCGGTTCGCCATCAAGAGTCGTACCTTTGATTGCCGGTACGTCAATCGGAGACGGGAGGTAGTCAACAACTGCGTCGAGCATTGGCTGAACGCCTTTGTCTTTATAAGCGGATCCGCAAAGAACCGGGAAGAATTCAACGTCGCATACCGCTTTACGGATAACGCGCTTGATATCTTCAATGGAAGGTTCTTCACCTTCGAGGACCTGCATCATCAGATCTTCATCAAAGTCAGACAGAGTTTCGAGGAGTTTCATGCGATACTCTTCAACCATGTCTACCATGTCTTCAGGGATAGGGCCATCTTCAACGATGATACCTTTGTCGCCTTTGTTATAGACCGCTTTGCGTTCGATCAGATCTACAAGACCTTCGAATTCACTTTCAGCGCCGATCGGCAGCTGAATTGGAGCAGCTTTAACGCCCAGGCGATCAACGATCGTCTGGCAGCTCATCAGGAAGTCAGCTCCTGTTGAGTCCATTTTATTTACGAATACAATACGGGGAACTCCGTATTCGGAGGCCTGACGCCATACTGTTTCAGTCTGTGGTTCAACACCGGCCTTGGCATCGAGGACTGTAACCGCACCATCGAGAACGCGCAGGGAACGTTCAACTTCTACTGTGAAGTCAACGTGGCCCGGAGTATCGATAATGTTGATTCGGTTGCCTCTCCAATGAACGGTTGTAGCCGCAGATGTAATCGTGATACCACGTTCAGCTTCTTGTTCCATCCAGTCCATTGTGGATGCGCCATCATGAGTTTCACCAATTCTGTGGTTAAGACCTGTGTAATACAGGATACGTTCAGTGGTGGTTGTTTTGCCGGCGTCGATATGTGCCATGATACCGATATTACGGGTATTTTCTAATGAATATTCTCTTGGCATAATTCGACATCCTTTCTAGAGCTCCGATTGCCGTTTTTAATAACAGCTGAATCGGATGCAGACTACCAGCGGTAGTGAGCAAAAGCCTTGTTGGCTTCCGCCATGCGATGAACGTTGTCGCGCTGTTTTACCGATGCACCCACACCGTTAGCGGCATCGATGATTTCAGCAGCAAGTCGCTGTTCCATCGTTTTTTCGTTACGCAGGCGTGCGTAGTTCACGAGCCAGCGCAGTCCAAGTGTCAGACGGCGTTCTTCAGATACTTCAACTGGTACCTGGTAGTTCGCACCGCCTACACGGCGAACCTTAAGTTCGAGCTGAGGCATAATGTTGCCCAGCGCCTGTTCAAAAACTTCCATTGGCTGTTTGCCAGTCTTAACCTCGACAATGTCGAAGGCGTTGTACAGAATTTTCTGTGCAGTTCCACGTTTTCCGTCAATCATGATTTTGTTAATTAAACGAGTGACGAGTTTGGAATTGTAAATAGGATCTGGAAGTACATCCCGTTTTGCAATATGTCCTTTTCTTGGCATCTTTTATTCTCCTTTCACGATTGACTTATTTCTTAGGTTTCTTGGTTCCGTAAAGAGAGCGGCTCTGACGACGGTCCGTTACACCTGCGCAGTCAAGAGTACCGCGAACGATATGGTAACGTACACCAGGCAGGTCTTTAACACGACCGCCGCGGATCAGTACTACCGAGTGCTCCTGGAGGTTGTGTCCGATACCTGGAATGTAAGCAGTAACTTCCATTCCGTTGCTAAGACGTACACGAGCATATTTACGAAGAGCAGAGTTAGGTTTCTTCGGAGTCATTGTTCCGACACGGGTGCAGACGCCGCGTTTCTGCGGGCTGGACAGGCTTGTCGGTCTGGACTTCAATGAGTTGTATCCGCGGTTCAGTGCAGGAGATTTAGACATGTTCTCGCTGGACTGACGGCCTTTGCGAATTAACTGATTAATAGTAGGCATTTCTTCTCCTTATCTACTTGTATCAACTTATTCATGCGAACGAATCCGGGTGGACCATTTTTCGTCCTTTTAAAAGCGGGAATCTATCCCGCGCATGCTTTGACAGTTTAGTAGATCACAAAATATATGTCAATCACAAAAAATCATGAAAATTATGAAACTGTTTTGTAACCGGAATTTTCACTCTCAGACCACTTTTCGCCCTTACTCATCGCCCTTCCTAACTGAGTCAGCCGATACGTAAGTATTTTCTATCGGCTTTTCCCGGTCTGAATTTTGTAAAAAGACAATTCGGGCATTCATATATTCTGCTTCCCGAAGATCATGCGTTGCAAAGACGATTGCGAACCCCATCTGTTTCTGCAGCTGCAGAAGCGTATCCATAAGCACGTAACGCAGCTTTTCATCCAGCGCATGGAAAGTCTCATCCAGAAGAAGCAGATCCGGATTCTTCATCATGGCGCGAGCGAGTGCTGTGCGTTTCCGCTGACCAGCTGACAAAGTCCCTGCTTTCTGTTTCAGAAAGGTATCACAGTGAAAAATCGATGCCCAGTTCCTGGCGGCGTTCGTTCGTAAGGCGCGCGGAATCGTTCCCCAGTCGCATCCCAGACAAATGTTTTCGAGTGTACTGAGACAGGGATACAGCCGATCATCATCAAATACCATGGATACCGTTCCGACTCGATCCAGTGTTCCTTGATTTGGATCAATCAGTCCGGCCAGAACGCGGAGCACGGTACTTTTCCCGATTCCAGAAGGACCGCACAGCGCTACTCTTCCTTTACGGCAAACTGTAAGCGAAAAATCTTCAAGGATCGTTTTCCCGCCAAGAGTAACATTGATTTTTTGGGCTGTGATTAAAGTCTCATAAGAATCATCCTGTTTTTTCTCGATGCCCGTCGTATCGTAGTCCATTTTCAAGCTTCCTCATGTTTGTCTATGGAATTACGATAACAAAAAAGCCCGTCGAGCGGGCTTTTGTATTTCTTTTCAATTATTGCTTTCTTACTGGAATCTGAATCCGAACTTTGCAAGATAATCGTAAACCTGATCCATGTTGGTTTGAGAGATCTCTCTTACGACGATCATGTTGTTGTTCTTTGCATCAAAAGCCACGATTGCATTTACGTAGTTGATGGAGTTGTTGAATACTGCAACGCTGCCAGCTCCGTTTTCCTGTTCTGCAAGCATGTAGTAATCCGACTGCGTCATAACTGCTTTTTCCTGGTCATAGGCTTCAACAGCACTCATCAGGTCATCAAAACGAGTAACACTTACATTTGCACCGCCGTCTTCACCAACAGCCTTGAAGCTGACTTTATTGCCATTTTCTGTAACGTCTTCTACCGAATAGCCATAAGCACCAAATTCCTGAACCGCCGCTTCAGATACCTCGCTGTTTGTCTGGGCTGCTGCAGCGCATCCTGTAAGGGAAAGAACCATAGCCGCTGCGGCAATAGATTTTGTAAACTTGTTCATGTTTTTATGTCTCCTTCTTTATTTCGCCTTTATTATAGGAACTTCCGTGAAGGAGAAAAGAAATTTGGCCTGTTTATTTTAAGTTTTTCCGGTTGATATCTAACTATAATTTATGTATTCGTTTACATGAGAATTCTTAATGCGAATTTTGCAGATATGTATCCTCTTTCACCTTTCACGCATAGCAGAGTTGTCAATAGCGATTAGTCAATTTATTGGATTCTGCGTGAATTTGATCGGTTTTCTGCTGTTTTGCAAATTTATCCAGAAATGGATATGTACATGTTTTTCCAGGCCCAGATATCGGATTCAACAAGTGCTGCTATTTTTGATCGCTTTCTTTCTTCAACGTTTCCGGTGATCAAACTGACATCGTTTATATGATTTGCTATAATAAAGCCGCTCAAGGAATTACATTTTTCCTACATCTGAGATATGGGATTTCGGATGCTCTTGCCGGTGTCGAATACCAGCAATAAGCTGCTTTTTCGCGGATGAAGCTGGGATCCTAAACGCAATGGCAGAAAACCCACCTGTACATACAACAGGCAAAAATCTCATTTCTTGAGTGACCGGAGTGATCCGGTCTTTTTTTTGCCCTGGTTTTTCCGGCCGAAAGAAAAGAGCGAGGCCCCGAAAGGCTTCGCTCTTTTTTTAATTGTGTTAAAAGTAGAATTCGTGCGTCTGTGGAACCAATTACTTGATTTCGACAGTAGCGCCAGCTTCCATGAGTTTTTCTTTGATCTTTTCTGCTTCATCAGGAGAGATGTTCTCTTTGATAACAGCAGGAACAGCATCAACGAGTTTCTTAGCGTCGATCAGACCGAGACCAGTGAGTTCACGTACGGCTTTGATAACCTGTACTTTGGTTCCGCCAACGTTAGTCATCGTTACGGTTACTTCGCTTGGTTCGTCGTTAGCAGCAGTGTCAGCAGCAGCTGGACCAGCAGCTACAGCAGCAGCTACAACGCCGAATTTTTCTTCGATTGCTTTTACGAGTTCGTTCAGTTCAAGGATTGTTGCTTCTTCGAGATAGGACAGGATTTCGTCCTGAGTCAGTTTAGCCATGTTAAGTTTTCCTCCAATTACGCTGCAGCTTCTTCTGCAGGGGCTTCGCCTGCCTGACCTTTTTTCTCAGCAAGAGCTTTGATGGTCAGAGCAAACTTGATAACAGGTGCATTCAGGGTAGATGCAAATTTTGCGAGCATGCCTTCTTTGTTAGGCAGACCAGCGAGAGTTTTGATTGTTGCTTCGTCTACTACGGCACCGTCTACAATGCCGCTTTTCAGAATCAGCTTGTCGTGAGTTTTTGCGAAATCAGCGAGGACGCGAGCAGGAGCTACCTGATCGTGGCCGAATGCGAGTGCGTTCGGTCCTTTGAGTGCAGCATCCAGACCGTCGAGGCCAAGCTGTTCAACAGCGCGCTGAGCGATGGTGTTTTTGTAAACCTTCATCTCAACGTTTTCGTTGCGGAGAGCATGTCGGAGTTCTGTGATCTCCGCTACGGTAAGTCCGCGATACTCAACTACGACAACAGAGCTAGAATCAGAAATCTTTTTCGAGAGCTCAGCAACATCAGCTTCCTTTTGAGCAAGGACATCTTTGTTCATGAGTTTTCCTCTGCTTTCTGTATATTGCATCAATATTCAAAGATAAAGCCCGCGCGTGCGGGCTTGAATGGCATATGAAAATAATGCTCTTCAATCCCTCGGTAACATGATTAAGCTTTCGCCGTTACTGTCTTTGGAATATTGAAACAATCAAATAGTACGGTTGAAGATTGCGCTTGTCAATTACTTCATTTCAACATGGATACCAGGACCCATAGTTGTGGAAAGAACAAGGTTCTTCATGTAAGTGCCTTTAACTTTGGATGGACGAGCTTTTTTGATTACTTCGTAAACTGCGTTGAAGTTTTCAACGAGCTTGTCGTTGTCAAAGGATACTTTTCCGATCAGTACGTTGATGTTGCCGGCTTTGTCAACACGGTAAGTGATTTTACCTTTTTTAACTTCGTTAACAGCGTTAGCAATATCCATCGTTACTGTACCGGTTTTTGGGTTAGGCATCAGACCTTTAGGTCCGAGTACGCGTCCCAGACGGCCCAGTTTACCCATCATGTTCGGAGTGGCGATAAGAACATCAAAATCGAACCATCCGCCCTGGATTTTCTGGATCAGTTCGTCAGAGCCTACAAAATCCGCACCGGCATCCTCAGCTTCTTTTGCTTTGTCGCCTTCAGCAACAACAGCAACGACCTGGGATTTGCCAGTTCCGTTCGGGAGAACCATTGCGCCGCGGATCTGCTGGTCAGCATGACGCGGGTCAACGTTCAGGTTGAAAGATACTTCAACTGTTTCGTCGAATTTAGCGGAGCTGGCTTTTTTAGCCAGATCAACAGCTTCTTCAACGGTATATACTTTAGAGCGATCGATCTGATCTTTCGCTGCCGCATAGCGTTTACTTACTTTTGCCATTGGTCTTCCTCCTTATCCTTCGTATCCTGTAACTTTGATACCCATGTTCTTTGCAGTACCGGCAATGATCTTCATAGCAGCTTCAATGTCGTTAGCGTTCAGATCGGGCATTTTGTATTCAGCAATTTCTTTAAGCTGGTCAACAGTGATTGTTCCAGCAGTCTGTTTCTGGTCGCCGCTTGCTTTTGCAACGCCTGCTGCCTTTTTAATCATCTGAGCAGCCGGAGTTGTTTTCAGCACGAAGTCAAAGCTCTTGTCTTCGTAAGCAGTGATCACAACAGGCACGATATCGCCGCGGCGTTCTTTGGTTGCATCGTTAAATGCAGAGCAGAACTGCGGCATGTTGATTCCAACACCTGCGAGGCCTGGACCTGGTTTGGCTCCGCCAGCAGGGAACTGGAGTTTTACAACTTTGGTAATCTTTTTCTTTTTCTTAGCCATAAGACTCTCCTCCTGTATTGGTCTTATGCAGTGGTTTACGGACACGAAAGACGCGTCCTCCCACGCATGCCTTGAACATATTACTCGGAAAGAACCTTTTTTGCAATCGATAGAAATGGGAAAAGAGTGTGAAAAAGCGTCAAAATCCCCCATAGATAGGGCAAGTTCGATGCTTTCAAATACGTCAGTATCCCAGATCTGGATCACACTGCCATTCTGCAGAGTTTGTATTATATAAAAAAACTCCGGGATCTACCCGGAGGAATTTTCAATGGTGACGCGTACGGGATTCGAACCCGTGAATGTATGCGTGAAAGGCATATGAGTTAACCGTTTCTCCAACGCGCCGTTTGCTTTTTTGCCTCGATCGGCTTCGTTATAATATCACAATCCAATGCATTTGCAACTAAAAAAGAAAAAATACTTTAAGCACAAAAAAACCCGGATATCTCCGGGTGAATTTTCTATGGTGACGCGTACGGGATTCGAACCCGTGAATGTATGCGTGAAAGGCATATGAGTTAACCGTTTCTCCAACGCGCCGTCGTCTTAGTGCTTAATCATAATATCATCTGTTCTATAGAATGCAAATAAAATGTACTCTTCAAAAATAAAAATTTAAGGCCTTCAAATTCTATCAGTTTTTGATATACTTTGACTTGCACGGGGTGTTAGCTCAGTTGGGAGAGCGCTTGCTTCGCATGCAAGAGGTCAGGGGTTCGAATCCCCTACGCTCCACCACCGAAAACAAAAGGTTGCAACAGATCAAATCTGCTGCAACCTTTTTGCTTTTGCTCTCCTTTGCAAGCATTGGGACAGCCAAGAATCGGGTCCCCGTACACTGAGACAGCGAGGATCGCTCCCCCAAATTCTGAGATTCCGTCCATACAGTCTTCACCAAAGGAACGATCGAAGGATCACCCCCGCGGATGCGGGGACAACAGAAATCAAAACCAAAAAGGGCAGCGACAGACAGGATCTCTCAAGCTCCATGTGGACATCACTTGATGACTGCTTTGCTTATCCCAGTAGTTTCCATGAACATTTTAGCATATCTCTCGTGATTTCTATCCTAAAATCAATTTATTTTGATTTTATATGTCATTCATTTCGCCAATAAAAGGCAAAAAGCGCAGGGCACCGGTAGATGGTGACCTGCGCTTTAGCGTAACACAAGCTTGTTATTTACTATTTCTTCCCAAAATCAGCGATCAGCGATTTAAAGCGTCGATTTTTTCTGCATCTGGGGCAAGGCGTAAAGCAAGAAGATCGCGATTCAGATCTTCGGCTGCCTCGTTCACTGCAGCCTGATCAGCGTTCGTATTGTTATAAACGGTCTGCGCAGCGCGGATCTGACTAGTCCACTGCTCCAACGCCTGGCCTTCAAGTGCGTAGTCGGAAAGTTTGATTCCTTTGGCTTTAGTCAGCACTGTGCTGAGCTGAGACTTTTCTGCGGTGTCCCCGGTCATCACGATCTCGTAGATTTTTGGTTTTGGCTGATCGGCGCTCCAGTTTACACGCACACGAAGGGCTTTCTTTGTACCATCGAGCGCAAAGCGGTTCACCGATTTTTCCAGAGTTCCCAGATCTGTCCACTCTTCATCTCCTTCATAGAGGACTTTAACAGCCGCATTGGAGAAGTTTTCCGCGTCCTGCACGATAGTCAGGCAAGGCAGCTCGTTCTTTTCGGGAATGACATACTCAAAGGATCCTGCCGGCGCTTTCGGTTCAAAGCATGTTGTCAGATCGTTGTCTGCCGCAAGCTGCATATTTTCTTCCGTACCTGTAAACAGAGACGGAACGTCTTCCGGAAGCGGTGCATCATTGAGTAAAATCTCATGCAGTTTCAGGTAGGCTGACTGCTCCGTTGCTTCCTCTTTGGCACTGTCCGTAACATCGATTCGAATGTAACGAATCCGCGAGCCGTCACCTTCTGTACGCTGGTAGCGCAGTGCGCTGTCAATTACGGTCTTGTCATCCGCGGCATTGACAGTCATGACTTTTTTCCAGTCTGTTCCATTGGCGGAAACCGAAATATCACCATGGTAAAGACGCGGGCGATTTTCGGCCATATAAATCGAAAGCGCGTTAAACGGCAGTTCGCGGCCCAGATCAATCATGATACTCTGCCCAGCCGCCTGATTGACGCTTGTCCATGCATACGTCGTCAAATTGCCGTCGGTCAAAGCAGACCAGGAGCCCTCTTTGAGCGGTAAATCGGAAGTAACCGTCGGAACCACACCCGTTGTTTTCATCAGGTTCAGGGCAAAATCAGCAGGAAGCACAACTTCCGCATTCGTGGTATTTCGTACCCGCGCAAAACGAACGGTCTCTCGTCCGGAAATCGTCTCTCTGCTCCAGGCTGTACCATCCAGCGAGTATTCCAGGACGCAGCCCGATGGGGCCTGTGCAGCCTGCAAGGCGGAAATGAAGATCGGATCGGTCAGTTTCACACCGATGGACTGACCCGCCTCAAGAGTCAAAGCGGAATTTGTTTTCAGTGTGACTGTGCTGTCTGTCGATTCAATCGAAGCTGAACCGGCATTTTCCTGCGTCGAATAAATTTGTGCAGGGGTGTTAGCGGACTTATTTACCGTGAACTCGCGAACGCGGGTCCAGAAATCGTGCTTGTTCGGGTTGTTCGGGTCTGTAAATCCAGTAACGCGAAGTCGAATGTAGCGGGCGCGAACATCCAGATTTTTGCGTACGATACGGCTTTCGTTGATATTTTCTTCAATCGGTGTCCAGTTTTCGCCGTCTGCAGAGTATTCAAGAGTGGATTCGTGGAAGCGGTCATGATGCGTATCCGTTTCGCCCTGAATAATTTCCACATCATGGATATTCAGCATACGGCCTAAATCGAGACCATAGTAGTCACCAGCGGTCTGGACACTATTCCAGGAAGCAAACGTCGTTTCATCGCCGTCGATCATTTTTTGCGTATTGGTGTTTTCTCCAAAGCTGGAAATTACAGAAGGCGTAAAGCCGTCGTAGTCCGGATTCAGGTTGAGCAGGATTTCATTGGACATTTTCGTCAGCAGATTCTTCACAAACGGATAGAGCCGCTTCGATCCGCCCTTAGCCGTCTTATCGGCATATTCGCGCGGACTGTTATCGTCCCATTTGGCGAATTCTTCGTTGGCTTTGCTGAGGTGAATCCAGGCGTTTTCCATATCGCCTGCGCTGAACGCCGTATAGGCATCCATGGCCGCGATGCCGGCTTTCGCCACCGCGTCGAGCGAATTGAGCCACGGATTCAGATCCGAAAGAAGCGCTTCGCTTCCGTTGGCTTTCATATCGGCAACGGCTGCCGTAATGGCCTTGAACTCGTCATACACGGCCGCAAACTCTTCAGAACTCTCTGCGGGAATTCCGCTGTTCAGTCTGTTCTGAAGCGTTTCCAGACTTTCTTTCAGGTCTTCCGATTCCGGGAAACCGCCTGGATAGCGTCCGGAGTCCGGACAGTTCGACAGATGTCTTGCCACAACCGCATAGCTGTCTGCCACTTCCGGTTCGATGTACTTAAAGCTGTTTTTCCAGATCGTATCGACGTTCTCGGAAAAGTTCTGCGTATTCCACAGCCAGCTCATAAGCTGGAAATAAGCGACCTTATTCGCTTCCGGATAATTGACCGGATTGGACATCAGACCTTTTGTATGCTGGAGATTATCGGCGGTCGAGAAATAAAAATCGATATTGCCGAGATAAATACCGGCTTTATCGTGCTCGGAGCACGGATAGTTGAGCCAGTTGACGATTTCATGACCGGATCGTTCGTAGACCCAGTCAATATCCGTCTGCGTTACTGGGCAGTTTACGCGTTCTCCTGTCCAGTACAGAAGAATATGGTCGTCGAGATTATTTTTATAGGCGTTCAGCTCATTGGTAACTGTGGCTTCCGCTGCCCAGGTCCGGTTGTAGTTGATCGGGCAGTAAACCAACGGTCCGCAGTCACCCTTTGCTTTCAGCCAGGCGTTTACATCGTTCAGAAAGAGCGCGATATCCGCGGGGGCTCCGCTGTTGTAGTCATCGTTCAAAATGTGGAAATCGCGTACTCCGATGTCATACAGCTGCTGGAATTTTGCAAGCAGTGCAGCCAGCCGCTCCTGATATACACCGTAGTTTGCACTGTCTCTTTGCGGCGAAGCACCGTTTAAAAAGGCCGATTTTCCGGCATGGAACGACCACGCATAGCGAACCTTGCTGGCTTTGGCCACATCGACAAGGTGCTTAATCTGATTGAGCTCTTCCTGCGGATACTGCGCTTGCCAGTTTGAACCGCCGTGATACGGGTCGGTCTTGGACGCGAAGACATACATATTGCCTTTTACCTTGCGCAGAAAGCGAATCTGCGTCTCGCGGTCTTCGTAGCTGAATCCGCCGTAAAAGCCTTCGATAAATCCGCGCAGTTCCTTATCGGCATAGTCTTCAATCGATACTTTCTTAAGCTGATTGCCTTCAAAGGAAGAGAACATCATTTCCAGCGAGGACAGACCGTAAAAAGCAGCATCGGTGTCCTTGCCCACAATCGCAATTACACTCGTGTTTCCATCCTGATCGACATCAAGCGCGTAGGCGTCGGTCTTTTCAAACAGATCGGCACTCAGCTGTTCGTTGGCATCAAACCAGGCATCAGCGGCACCGTTGGAATCATGAACGCCCAGAAGAATGTTCGTCTTTCCGCTCACAGCTTCACTTCCGGTTGTGGCGGTCAGTCCGTTTTCTTTCAGAATTTCCTGAAGATAGTCTTTGGTGTACTGATCAATATCATTTTCATAGACAACGTTCACCTCGTTTGAAACGGTGAACTTGTCCGATGCAGGATATTCCACGGAATGCGGAATCGGATAGACTTCATAACGATCTGTTTCCGGCTCTGCTTCCGGCGTTTCCACAGCGAGCACGGGTGCAGAAGGAAGCGGCAGCATCGCTGCGCTGACCAGAGCCGCAAGCAGACGCGAGGTATATTTTTTCATCCCAATATTTCCTTTCTCATTTGAAACGGGCTCCCCTTTTAGCCCGAACGGGGAGTTTATTTCTTTTTTAGTTTACCAAATACGCAATGTCATTAAGTTAAGGAGGGATAAAAATCGTATACCCTGTTCATGAGCGTTGTCATTTCTTATATTTTGCGTCTCAGGCATGACGAAAAGGATGATTTTCTACCTGTTGAAAAAATCATCCTGA
>NZ_JAHDSX010000043.1:0-19097 GCF_020969955.1 Allobaculum fili
GTTCGACTTGCATGTATTAGGCATGCCGCCAGCGTTCATCCTGAGCCAGGATCAAACTCTCCATTTGATATTGACTCAAACGCTTATGCGTTTAATGTTTCGTGAATAAATGATTGTTCGAGTACTTTTTGTGATTTTAAGAATCGACGTTGTGTATTTCGAATTTCTTGATCTGTCTGTAAAGTTTTCAAAGAGCCATCTGTTTGTGAGAAGATCAACGTCTCTCACAAGGCTTGTTTATCATATCATCATCAGAAATCTCTGTCAACAGCTATTTGTGAATTTCTTTAAGAATTTCACTTAAACCATTTTCTTCGATATCTAAAGGTGATTTGATGCGTTTTGGAAGTCATTTCCTTAACGCTCACTTAGAATATCACGTCCTGCATTTTCACGCAAGCTTTATTTGTGATTTTTTCTAAGAATTTCACATTGCCGTTTTTTTAACGGGAATCCCGCTTGCAAACAGCTTGTACTTTATACCTCTTTAGAGCGCAGTCCGTCAACCAAAAAGTTCTGAAGGCGTCAGAAAAGAAAATTGAAATAGTAAATTCCAGTCTGCTGATTTTTTTGCTTCTGGCTTTTTAAGCGGTCAAAACATGTTTTGAAGCCAAAACGCTATACCATATAACCAAAAGACAAAAGACAGAATATGACGGATTGAATCCAGGATTGCAGACGGCTGCTGCGAAGATCTGCTTTTCTTCGCTCATGCGAGCCTGTATTCGCAGCTGGATCCGTTCATCCAGACAGAAGCAGTTGACTCTGCTCAGTAAGGAAACGTTATATGGATCAGCTCAAAGAGACAATTCTCGAAAAAGGAAAAATTCTTTCCCCCTCGATTTTGAAAGTCGATCAGTTTCTGAATCACTGCATCGACACCGAACTGATGGATGCGATTGGAAAACGTTTTGCAGACTGTTTTGCCGGTCATGGCATTACAAAAGTCATTACGATCGAAAGCGGCGGAATTGCGCCTGCGCTGATGACCGCGGTTCATATGGGTGTTCCGCTGATCTTCGCCAAAAAAGCTGTCCCCTCCACCATGACAGATCCCGTCTTTGTGACCGTCCACTCCTTTACGAAAAACGTGGATTATACCCTCTGCATGGAACGTTCCCTCATTGCGCCAGGAGATCGTGTACTTTTCATTGATGATTTTCTGGCCAATGGACAGGCCTTTGAAGGCATCCGCACGCTGCTCGAACAGCAGCAGGCTGTTTTAGCCGGTGCTGGCATCTGCATTGAAAAATCCTGGCAGCCTGGCCGCCGCATCGTGGAAGAAGCCAGTATTCCGTTATGTACGCTGGCTTCCATTGCTTCCATGTCTCCAGAAGAAGGAATCACCTGGAATCTGGATCACGAAACGTGCTAAGCCGGTTTCGTTCTTCGTTTATCCGCCCTGCGGAAAGCCGATGTGAAAAAACCGTTTTATGAATTCACCGCAGAATACAAACCGCGCTCTGTTCGATGACATGCTGTCCATCGACAGAGCGCGGTTTTTTTATGAATTCTGACAGCGGGATAGGGATGAAATTTTGGTTTCCCCGTATGTATTCGGTGAAGGTCGTCTGTGAATTATTCCTGTGATTCGGTGAAAACGACTCTTCCCTTAGCTTCATCGATATCGTAGATCAGTTCGCCGGCAGCCGGAACTTCGATCGTTCCGGAAAGCGGGTTTTTGATACTGTCAATCGGTTCGGTCAGCGTCGCCCGAACGTCCGAACGCTCAAAGGCGAGATCGGTATCCACCATGCGGCAGTTGATCAGCTGAAGGTTCTTGCAGTAGCAGAGCGGCTGGGTACCGATGATTGTGCAGTTGATCAGCGTCAGGTTTTCACTGTACCAGGCCAGATATTCGCCTTTGATCACGCTGTTGCGAACCGTGACATTTTTCGAATGCCAGAACGCGTCTTTCGTATCGAGATTGCAGTCGTCGAGGGTCGCGTTTTCCACATACTGGAACGAATACTTTCCATGAAGCGTTACGTGATCAAAAAGAAGATGGCTTGAACGCATCATGAAGTATTCCGCTGTGACTTCCGTATCGAACATGATCATCGAGCGAACCGACCAGCCAAATTCCGGCGAGTTCACCGTGCAGTCGGAAATGCGGACATCCGCACATTCACGTACGGCTTTAATTCCGTTGAGCTTGCTGTGGTCAATCTGCACATGATCCGCATACCAGAGGGCAGCCCGGCAGTTTTCCGTCAGTTCTGCATTTCGGATGGACAGATCTGTGTCGTGCCAGAACGGATAGCGAAGATTGCAGTAGCAGTCTTCCACCTGAATGCGCTGGCATTCTTTCAGTGCGCTTTCTCCGTCGGCCGGTCCATCAAAGCGGCAGTTTTTCAGAGTCAGATCATGAGCACCGTAAAAGGCTCTCTCCTGATCAAACGTTTCATTTTCACAAATCATCGGGTTTCGATCCTTTCCATATATGTTTTTTCTGTATATGTTTTTTCTGTTATGTTTTCGCTTTGCGTCTTATACATATGATGAATAAATAATTGTTTTTATTCATTATCCTGATTCGCAGCCATTATACGCCTCTCCATAGTTTTCCTGCAGTTCAAGCTCCTGATCCAGCCTGGGCCATCCAGAATTTGAAGGTTTTCTGTTGGAAACCGAGATGTACTGTCGTTTCTCCAGAAGAGCGCAGAAAAGGACAGATTCAGCGTTGCCGGGGCGCTTTGTCTGTCCTTTGGTTTTATTGCCTTTTTCAATCCGCCATTATTCAGGCTGCCTGCCGTTTTAACGCATCAAGCTGGGATGCGTCTGGCGTTTTTCTCAGGTTCAGAAGACGCTGATGAAGCTGACGGGCTTTTTCATTCGTATCCGTCTGGCTTTCGGGTTTTAAAACCAGGGATCTGGCCTGCTCAGCCAGTTTCTGAAGCGAATCGAGAGAAGAAGAAAAGTCTGCCGGATTCAGCTGTTCCGTTTTGTTTACAGCTTCTTTCAGCAGTTCGACATAGATCGGCTGAACTTCAATCTGTACATTCCGTTCGCTGACATACCGGCCGAGCAGTATGATCGTTTTTCCTTCCCGTGCATAGACGTAATCTACGCCTGCATTCAGAGGAGCCAAGGCGCCTTCGATTGTGACCGTTATGGTTTTGGGCAGCGCCCAGCCATCTTCTGCCTCCAGATTCATTACACAGTCGCGCCCCGTCTCATGTTCTCCGTGAATACGCAGACTGCAGTGCTTCAGGCTATCCGGGCTCAGAGAAATTTCGCCAACCCCGTCTTTTACAGCATGGATCACAATTCGCAAAGCGTGACCGCTCATCTGGTCTGCCGGGATGGTCAGTTTACCCGTCTGGCTCGCATAGGCATAGGCTGTCGAATCCAGAAGCCGGCTGTCCATATAGACGGAAATCTGGCTGGGCAGTTTATAGCCGTTCTTTGCCTGCACCTGCATCGCAAAGTCCGCATTTCGTATCGCCGTTTGTTCCTGCGGCCAGCTGACGGCATCGCCTTCCAGCTGCAGATCCATTACATCCAGAACACCCTCGGCTTCCAAAGTCAGTTCGCCCTCGGTAAGCAAAGACGGAAGGAGCACAATTTCACCGGTCGAAGGATCATACGCATATTGATCGGAAGGAACCGAAACATTGTTCTTTTTTAGTCTCACGCCTGTCGGCAGCGTATACGAAGTATCGGCTTCCAGTACGATGCGACAGGAACCGTCTTCCTGCTGATTTTTCGAGGCAATATGCACGTGTATCAGATTATAGGAAATATTTGCCGCTCTGGATACCGTCAGACGATAAGCCGTTTCGTTTCGGGCATAGTCGCCAATTACGACGGTATACGAACCTTCTGAAAGATGGTCTGCCGGAAGCGTAATGGTCTGTGTCTGGCCAGGCTCTGCCGCCGTATCCGGCGCGGCAATGGCGGTCGTTTTTCCATTTTGATCGACGAGCGCGCCCGCTGCTGCATAGCGGTTGTCGCGAACCCTCAGTTGGATTTCATCAGACGAAGCCTGTGCGCTCTGCAGCTGGGGGGCTTCGTTATCGAGCGTGAATGGGAATTCAAGCTTCATGCCAGGCTTTAATGTGCCATTCAGCGCTTTTTCCTGAAGTTTCAGCACGTTGCCGCCTTCGGTATATTCCGTAATGGCCGCGGTGGTAAATACGTAAGGCGTGTTTTCGGCCAGACCGTTTGTCATCGTCGTATTGACGAGCCGCTGCGTATGGGTCTGATCGTTCCAGTTCGTCTGGGTGCCGTTCAGTGTGGTATAGGGTTTGGAAAGATTAACCGAATACGTTCCATCCTGATTGTTCAGCATCAGCTGGCCGTCTGCAGTAAAGATCATATGGCGCAGACCGCTGACGTTTCGAACGGAGGAGAACGTTACGTCCACAAAAGTCTGATCCGAGTTCATCGCCGAGCGGGATTTATCTTCCGTGCCTTCTTCCACTACATACGGATTGCCCGCGAGATAGCGGGATTTCTTCGTGCTGGTGGAGGAAATTTTCAGCATGTTCGTATGGATGCGGCCATCCGGATCCCGTTTCACCACATAGGCAGTTTCATCTGGATCTTTGGCTGAAGAATACAGGGAAACATTTTCGAAAATACCCGGTTCTTCCCAGTCGCCGAAAAAGCCCAGGATCGGAATGGAATAAACGGTCTCGTTTTCGAGATACGTGCCGGCACTGCTGCAGGGGCGAATCGTCACATAGCCTTCGATGTAGGCACCTTTGGGCGTTTCGCGATTCAGTCTTTCCTTTTCTGCAGCAGAGAGCGCATACGTCAGATTGAAGCCGCTCTTCGCGCCGTTTTTGAGTGTGTAAACCTGATTGGCCTGGGTGTCCGCTTCCAGATCCATCGGGCGGGTGGTCTTGAGCAGGTTTCCGTGCTCGTCGACCTTCTGGGTAAAGAGATGCTTTTCTACCTTGAAGTGAATGTCGCTTGTTTTTTCGATTCCTTCCAGATAAATACGGGACAGATAGCTGCCGGTACGATCCTTATCGTCCTTGAGTTCAATTTTGACTTTGCCGTCTTCTGCAGAATCGGTTGCCGACGGATCCATGGAAATCAGAAGCTTTCCATGAACCGCCTGATCAATGCGGACTTCTCCAGCCCCCTGCTGCAGAACCGGCAGATAATTGCCGTCCTCATCCTTCATTGGAATCGCGGTCGACATCAGAAGCGAATTTTGAAGAAAACGTTTGCTTCGGCCAAGTTTTGTGGTGAGATCCTGCTCGTTAATCCAGTGCGACAGAATTCCAGCCATGCCCGCTACAGCAGGCGTCGCCATCGAAGTACCGGCCCGGTAATCGTATCCGGCATTCGAAGATTCACCGTTGCTGGAAAGAATCATGACACCCGGAGCACTGACTTCTGGCTTGAGTTCCAGCGTTTCCGGAATGCCCCAGGAACTGAACGAGGCTGCGTTCATGCGCAAGGACGTCTTACCGGACTGGTCTGTCTGGAAGGAATCCGGGTCAGAAGCCGCCACAGCAAGAGTATTTGTATACGTTCCAGGCGAACCGTCGGTCGAAAAGGAAATATCACCGGGTTTAAGCTTTCCGTTCAGGTTCGTGCTGTCGGCCCAGTTGCCGCTGTTGCTGGACGCGGCACAGATGACGACATCTTTCTCCTTCAGATGATCGAGAATATTCTGGTAGCGCGGATCGCTGCTGGTGCCAAATCCGGCGGAATTGCTGGAAAGGGACATATTGATCACGTCACAGTCCAGCGTGATCGCATCTTCGATTGCCGCAAACAGTGTGGATTCACTGCCGTTGGCATTTTGACCGAACACTTTCATCACGAGAATCTGTGCATCGCTCGCATATCCCTTCATATACTGAGATTCGATAAAACTGTTCCCTTTTTTGATCAGGGAATTGGCGGCAATGATTCCCGTGACATGCGAGCCATGATCGATATTGCCAAGAGCGTGGCTGGCGTCGATCGTTCCGTCCGCATAGTTGTACTGGAACGGAATCTTGTCCGAAATATACAGGCGGTTCAGATTTGCACTGCTTTTGTCGCCGTCCTGCAGATGAAGCGAACTCATTACCGCTTCAATGTCGCTGGACTCCATAAGATCCAGACTTGCCTTATAGTCTGCCGCGTTCATATGGTTTTGCTGCGCTTTACGGGAGAGCGATTCATTGAAGCAGTCGTTATTGAACACTTCATGACTGGCGTTCAGACCGGTGTCCAGCACCGCGATACGCGTACCCTGACCGCTTTCCTCGTTCAGAGCCTCGTCGTTGATTCCCGTTACTTCACCGTTCGTTCCGCCAGTCTGAGCCGATCCAAGATCGGCCGGCTGGGTATCTTCCGCTGGATAAATTTTCTGCTCAACCGTCACCTGCCGGACAAAGTCCAGAGACTGAATGTTCTCAATCTGACTGGTCTGAACTTCGACGCTGACGGCACTTGCGCTCAGATCCAGACGGGTGAGAATGTCGAGCGGCTTGTCGTTCTGGATCTGACGTTCAATCTGACGAACATGCTCATCCTGACGTCTGCGGATGTCTTCACGAAGCGCGATAATATCGGGATCCGCCGGATCCCAGTCTTTCCCCTCCATGATTTCCATTACGCACGGATCCGTGAATTCAATCAGAACGCGTGCGGTTTTCATATTCTGAACGCGGACTGTCCCGGAATCTGCCGGATACTGTTCTGGAAGATCGTAAACGTCTTCGATCGGCTGCGCGCTGACGATATATGAACGGTCATTTTCCGAATCTGCCGCCGCTGCGGGAACAGCCAGTCCGCAAAAGCTCACGGCACCGGCCAGAAGCACGGAGAGCATCCGGCCGGTCAAGTCGGCTGGTTTATGCAATTTCATTCCTTCTTTCCCCTTTCTTTTCTTATTCAGGCAAAACACGTTTTGTTCCGCTTCGAACAAGTCATTTCCCATTTCAAGCTCCCTTTTCGATCGATTCTATTCGCCCTGAAGAAATCATCTGGAAACAGAAAAGAGGTTTTGCCGACTGGATTTCCTTTACTCTGAGCGGACAAAGCCGTTCAGCTTGTACGCTGCAAGATTTTCCTTTCGGCAAAATGACCTGTATGGTTACCCGAATCCGCCAGACCGTACAGTCTTGCGTCTTCTGAATCTCATCTTAGCAAGAAGCACGTTTCCATAAAGCGGACTGTTGAAAATGAAATTTACTTGTTTGATTTTTCTTTTCCGCGTTTTTGATCAAATCTAATCCGAATAACGTTGCACTCTCAGCCGCTTTGGCGCCCGGGTTCTCGGTCGCTTCCTTTTTCTGCAGACACCTTTGCTCAAAGTGCCCGGCTTTACGAAAATGGGTACATGCAAAAAAGCCGCCCTCGCTTGGAAGACGGCTTTTGCGTTTTAGAGAAAAGATTAGTTGAACAGGAAGCTGAGCCATGGCTGTATCTGTACCAGTACAGGAGCCAGAATCAGAGAAATAACGGACATCAGCTTAATCAGGATATCCATGGCAGGACCAGCCGTATCCTTGAACGGGTCGCCGACGGTATCGCCGGTAACCGCAGCTTTATGCGCCTCGGAACCTTTGCCGCCGTGTTCGCCGGATTCAATGAACTTCTTGGCGTTATCCCAGGCACCGCCTGCGTTTGCCATGAAGACAGCCAGCATAATCGCAGAAACCAGAGCGCCCAGCAGCATGCCGCCAAGACCTTCGCATCCGAGAAGAAGACCGATTACCACCGGGCTGACCAGAGCGATCAGACCAGGCAGAACCATTTCATGCAGCGCAGCTTTGGTAGAGATATCTACGCACTCAGTGTAGTTTGGCTTGCTTGTTCCAGCCAGAATGCCTGGATCATTTTTGAACTGAGCACGTACGTTTTCGATCATCTTGTTGGCAGCGCGTCCAACGGAACGAATGGTCAGCGCGGTGAAGTAGAACGGCAGCATCGCACCAAACAGAAGAGCAACAAGAACACCAGGCTGGAGCAGAGAAATTGACTGAAGGCCAGCAGCCTGTGCAAAGGCAACGATCATAGCCAGCGCGGTGAATGCAGCAGAACCGATGCAGAAACCTTTACCGATTGCAGCAGTAGTGTTTCCAACAGAGTCGAGACGGTCCGTAATCTTGCGGACTTTCGGATCGAGTTCAGCCATTTCGGCAATACCGCCGGCGTTATCGGAAATTGGGCCATATGCATCAACGGAAACGGTAATACCGCAGGTAGAGAGCATGCCGACAGCGCCAAGACCGATTCCATACATTCCGGAAAACAGATACGCCACAACAATACCCAGAACCAGAACTACGACAGTCAGCATGGTGGATTCCATACCAACGGAGAAACCGGAAATAATGTTTGTCGCATGTCCAGTTTCGGATTCCGAAGCGATTTCCTTAACTTTCGGGTATTCATCCGAAGTGTAGTATTCCGCGATTTTTCCCAGCAGCATGCCGACAACAAGACCAACGGAAACCGAGAAGAACTGCGATACAGATCCGAACAGCCAGAGAGAAGCAATAAGAGACGTGATGATTTCAATAATAGTTGCAACGTATGTTGCGATGTTCAGAGCTTTCTGAGGATTTTCCCAGGTTTTCATACGAACGAATGCCTGAGCAAGGATGGCTGCGACAATACCGGCAGCCGCAATAACGAACGGGAAGATCGTAGCCTGTGCAGCATAGGAAACGCCGCCGATTGTTACGGTAAGACCCAGAGCGATACAGGAGATCAGAGAACCTACATAGGATTCGTTCAGGTCAGAACCCATACCAGCAATGTCGCCTACGTTATCGCCTACGTTGTCCGCGATAACCGCCGGGTTGCGCGGGTCATCTTCCGGAATACCGGCTTCGACTTTACCAACCAGGTCAGCACCAACGTCCGCCGCTTTTGTATAGATACCGCCGCCCACACGAGCGAACAGCGCGATCATGGAGCAGCCAAGAGAATAGCCAGATACTACAGGAACTGCCTGTTCCGGTTCGCCAAATACGAACGTGAACAGAAGGAAGAGAGCCGTAAGGCCAAGCAGACCGAAGCCGACTACACAGATACCCAGAACGGAACCGCCGTTGAAGGCAACATGCAGAGCCTTTGGCATTCCGCCGGAACGAGCCGCTTCTGCGGTTTTCGCATTGGCTTTGGTTGCGGCTTTCATACCGATGAAACCAGCCAGACCAGAGAACAGTGCGCCGATCACGAAGCAGATCGCACCGCTCCAGCCAACACCGTCAACACCCTGCAGCGAGGGGATGAAGCCCAGGGCTGTCAGTACAATAGCCACAACGACTACGAAAATAATGATGATTTTGTATTCGCGTTTCAGAAACGCCATCGCGCCTTCCTGAATATAGGAAGACAGATCCTGCATTCTCTGGTTGCCGGAGCTTTCTTTTTTCACGGAACCATAGAGTGTGGCAGCGTACAGAAGCGCAAATGCAGAAATGATCATGACAATGACCAGGATCATTTCCATACTTGTGTTTTGCATACGTCAAATTTCCTTTCTTATGAACGTAACCGCTTTCAATGATAGCAGAATTGGGGTTGTTCAAAAGATGAATGTCGATGTTTATCCATTTTTCTTCGTTTTTTTCCCACATTTTCACCGTATTTTTTCCTTCCCTGTTTTTTCGTGAATTCCTCTTTCAAGTTTGCAAAAATTTCCAGCAAACCTGACCCGGAAAATGGCAAAAATGAATATGGCATATCCCCATAACGCTTACATTTTTAAAGGGCCGTACATCTTCCTGCACACAGCCCCTGTTCTTTTTTTCTAGCTATTTTCGACTGTCTGTGATAGATTAATTAAGCAAATGGCGCGTTCGGCAAGCGGTTGAAGCCACAGCCCTCTCAAGGCTGCATTCACGGGTTCAAATCCCGTACGCGCTGCCATCGAATACTTACCCCTTTATCCAGAATGGACAAAGGGGTTTTGTTTTGGTGCAGGCGGCTGCTGGTACTGCAGTTCCCATTCATGATTTTGCTTCCATTGAATAACCGTGACGGATTGGACCGATCTCGAGTCGACAAACGCCTGGCTTCTTTTGTTCATAAGGCGATTCTGAAAACAGCCACGTATTGATTTATCCAGTGATCGAATCAAACAAGTTATCCGCTCAAACAAATGGGGAGCCTTCCGTTACGTCTTTTCACACGATCAATGGCTTGAGTGTGTGGCGGATTTAAAGCAGAACATCCTCGATATCGTGCTCCAAAAAGAAAAGAGCCGCTCAAGCGGCTCTTGCAATCTATTTCTTAACGGCAACCTTCAGGGACCCGTCTACTAATGTCTGAAACAGTTTATCGTACAGCTTGTCTTTTTCTTCAATGTCAGTACGCGCATCGTCTCTCAGTTTAAAAATCCAGTTTCGGGATCCACACATACCCACGGCATTACTTCTTTTTTCCAATTTTGCTAATTCAGGATCATAAGCGCGCATAAAGGACCTCCTCGAATACTCTTTTAACTGATCCTTTTCTATTATTGTTTTAACGGTACAAAACAGAGAAGTCACCCACTGCTCGTCCTTCACAGGCTTCAGATAACTGATCGCTGTATTCTTCTTTCACCTCAGCGGGAATTCGAAGCACAGAGTTTATTTGCTGTCTACCCGCTAATCCATCAGATACTTCTTTTGCAGGTTATGCAGGTCTTCTTCAGTAAGGTCAAGCCCCTCTTTCAGGAACGCGTCCCAAGAACTGTAATGTTCCTGAATCGAGCGGTCAAAAGCTTCAAAGTAGGAACGGTGCGCAAAGAGATAGCCGGCGATTTCATCGTCAGCGAGAGCCTTGCCTTTCTTAAAGACCGCCGACGCTAACATGCGGTCTCTTGCCGCGTTTTTGCTCATGTACAGATTGGTCTGCAAATAGTCAGTCAGAATCGTATCCATATCTACGCCCAGCGCATATTCAATCAGCGCCGCGCCAATACCGGTCCGATCCTTGCCCTGCGTACAGTGCCAGACCACACCGCCATCCGTTTCCAGAAACACCTTAAAGAGAAGTTTCCATGCTTTTCGCGCATCTTCCGACCATACGAAAGACGCGTAAAGCTGTTCCATCATATTTCTGGAATTGGAGAGCGCCATCTTTAACAGATGTTCATTGCCGCCAGCGAGTTTTCGAAGATCCATTTCGAGAAATACGGGATCTTCCACCAGCTGTGCGCCTTCAACCGGTTTATCTGGTTCCGTATTGCGCTCTGCTCTGGATCGCAGATCCACGATGCAGCCAAGTCCCAGTTCTTCGAAGGTTATGCGATCGAGTTTGGAAGCGTGAGAAAGCTTAGCGGATCGAAAAAGCTTTCCAGGCCGAATCACTCGACCATCCTTTCCAATCATTCCGCCAAGATCGCGGCAGTTCTGAATTTTTTCGAACGGAAGATGTACGGATACTTCCGTTAACAGTTCTTCTTGCATTGTCAGTCCCCTTTACTGATCGAATTCAAGTTCTGACGGATTCAAAAAATACAATGAAGGCATCAGACTGAATGACTTCATACTATTCCTTTTTCCAGAAACAGACGCCTCATTTGTCCAGAGCGTAAGACAAATGTCATCAAAGAAAGGATTTTGAAATTCACAGAAGAACGCTGAATCGAGAGCAGTCCCAATGAAAAAGCCTGCCGGTTCGACAAGCGGATTTTGCACTCTTATGCAATTCAAAATGAAGGGGAACAGGACTGAACTTTTAATCGATCCTGTTCCTCGATTCCAATCCCGAATTTATGATTCCCATTTCACGTCCAGACAAACGAACTGCGCTTTTCTTGACGCTGCTGCAAATACAGCTGAAACCTATTCAGTCACCCGGAAAACGATTCTGAGCCGAAAGCAGCGACCTCTCGACGTATCGCCCTGTCCAATGGACCAATGCCAGCAAGGGAATGACACCCTCATCTTTCACATGTCATCCAGAGTATCTATTTTTCGCTGTGCCCCTGGCACCAGAAAATCCAACTCTTAGCGGGCGGCAGATTCTGCTGCCCGAATCCGACATATCAGATCTCCGGTTTCCCGGATGAGCTGCCCCGGCTCTTGACTGGTATTTCCTGCATGAACTGAAGACCAGTTCAGACAGAGGCAGGATTCTTTTCACAGAGCGTCTATTGCGAGCCGGTGATGATCGGTACCTTTGTTTCAGGCTGGATCCAGCATGTTCAGTGCGCTTGAAGAGTTTCTCTTCTTCACAGATGACATTGCTGCCGTCCGATCGCATCCTCCAAAACGTATCCGTATTGGATTTTACGAGCATTCACCTGAACTCCCGGCAGCATGACACCCCTCTGCACCGGGTTAGTTCGTTTGCACGGATCTGAAACAGTTATTTAACTTACACCTATATATCTATACCGATTATGCAAGAAATTCAGCATGCATATTCGCTATTATTGATTATTTCTTTTTCCTTACACTTTCCGGCAATCCGACCCGCACCGAATCGCTTGTGTCTTCCAGGATGCGCTCTGGAAAAAGAGGAGTGGATAAAAAAAATCCCCTGCTCTGGAGCGAATCCGCTTTTGAGCAGGGATATTTGAAAGGTTAAACCTTTATGTTTGCATATGGGGCGGCTGACGCGATTCGAACGCGCGCATGACGGAGCCACAATCCGCTGTGTTAACCGCTTCACCACAACCGCCATTTGGAATGCTTGGTTATAATACCTGTGGCAAAGAACAATGTCAACTTTTTAACTTCAATTTGTTCATTTAAGCAATTCGTTAAATGAACAGCTGTTTCGTGAGGCTTAAGCGCCCTTCTATACTTGGCTTTTTACGTTTCCGAAGCGTTCCCGGCTATTTTTCAGAGGGCGCCGGCGACCCGTAGGAAACAGGCTGCCGGAGAGATCCGCCTTTTCTGCATGAAAAAAGGCAGACCCTTTGACTGGATCTGCCGGTAAATCGAATAGAGCGGCTTTGTGAAAAGCGGCTGTCTGGAATGAACGAATTAGTCGTAAGGTTTGTAGACCGCTTTTTTCTCATCGAAGTTGATGAAGATCTGGTACGCGTTGCGGTTTTCGTCTTCATCCCAGATTTCCACGAAATGGGGTGTTACTTCCACGAGAATCTCGGTGTCTTCATGCGAGTAGGCATTGTAGGACTGCCAGAGAAATTCTTTATATTTCTTCTCGAATACACGGCCTTCTTCTTCCACGACCAGACCCGTGATTTTGGCGGTGCCTTCTACCTGCGTACCGTTGAAGCACATAGCTACGCGCGGGTTGGCATACAGCTGCTGAGTCTTGCGGAAATTCTTGTCGGTCTTGAAGTAGATTTTGTCGTTGTAAAACAGGCAAGATACATTGCGCACCATTGGATAGTTATCCACGCAGCTTGCCAGAGCCATGATTTTCCAGTCGCCCAGTTTGGCGCTGTATTTCTCTACGGCGGTTTCAAAGCCCATTTCTTTTTCCATTGATTTTCTCCTTCCTGCCTTGCGGCTGGATTTTCTTTTTGTTTGTGGGTGATGAAAGGAATTCGATTCCTTGGCGGAACCTTCTTTAGATCACGTTGATCACAGCCAGGATAATGATGGCCAGAGTAAGAATCGCAAAGGTGCCGACTGCGCCAGCCATCTTGTGACCGGTGATCTCTTCTTCTTCCCGCTTGCCCAGCGCCCCCGATTTGTGAAGAGCGTTGGAGACTGGCTTATAGACCAGAAGCAGAATGCCCGCATTGATCAGCCCCTTGAGGAAGTTGAACAGCGCGATAGCGGGCAGAAGTGTCACCACTGCCTCTCTTGGCATTCCAAAATAGATCGGATCCATGATGTAGTTCCAGAGAAGCATGACCACGATCTGTACCGCAATACCGGCGCAAAGGCCGACAAACGCTCCGTTTTTGGAATGCATCCGCTTGTAGACGACAGCGGCCGTGCATGCAAAGGCACAGCTTGAGAGGACGTTCATAAGCCAGTCGATTATATTGCCGCCGCGAAAAAGCAGTTCAATTGCCGAAGAAATTGCGGAAACGATCATCGCACTGATCGGACCAAATAAAAATCCCGCCATGCCGATGACGACATCCTTGGCATCATAGGTCAGAAACGAGACGGACGGTACCAGCGGAACGCGAAACAGCAGCGTCAGAACGACAGCCAATGCGCAGAACAGAGCCAGTACGGTCATTTTCTTTGTACTTATTTTTTTCATATTGCACCTCCTGTTACAAAGAAACCTGCTTTCGCCATCTTCCAGGTCTTATGCACACAGAAAAGCGCACAAAAAAAGTTCTTCTTTCATCCAGACTATAACTGTTGCTGCCGGAGTTTCACACGGCTCGGCCCGAAGGTTCGCGGAGTATACCGCCAGTAGGGAATTTCACCCTGCCCTGAAGAATGGTTTGCATATACAATTATAAAAAAACAGAAGAGTCAGTCAATCTAGTCGTCCCTTTCCTTTGACATAAGGCAAAATGACTGGAAAAGAAAGGCTTTCACAGCCAGATTTGCGATCTTCACAAGACCGTCGCAAACCGATTGCGGTTGTCTACTGTCCATTTCTGGAGGGAAAGTCCAAAGCAATGCGAAAGAAAAGGAGAATTCCATGCCTGCTGCCAGAAAGAAAATCCAGAATCCCGTCAAAGGCGCAAAAAGCGTCTTCATCCCCAGCGGTACCTTCACATACGACGATCAGATTATCACCGTTCTGATCTCGGCCAAGACCGGTGAAGCCGCCTTTGAAATCGACGGTCAGCGCGTTGAAGATCCCGAAATGCAAAACAAGCTCGTGGAACACTTTTTGTCGATCAACAAGCCGGATCATAAATCCTCAAAGCCTGCTGCCAAATAGCCGATAAAAACGCCGCTCCGACGTAAAGCGCCTTCTGACGCAAACCGTCGTCACAGCGAAACGGCCGCAAAATGATACGAAAACAAAAACACGTCTGAACCTTTCGGATCTTTTCTCCGATTGACAGTGCAGACGTGTTTTCTTTCTGTTTGCCGCCCGCTTCTTCCTGCTTCAGAGGGCGGCTCTGCTTTTTTAAGTCCTGTCGTACAACGAATCGGGATACAGGATTTTGCTCCGATATCTATCCGTTTTTGCAAATGTAGTGGACTTCGAGTTCGAGATCGATGCCTTTCTGTCTGCGCACTTCGTCCTGAACGAGCGCAACCAGTTCCAGGAATTCCTTGCATGTCGCCTGATCTTCGTTGATCAGAAAACCGGCATGCTTCGTGGATACCATCGCATCGCCGACGCATTTTCCCTGCAGACCGCATTCCTGAATGAGCGCGGAAGCGTAGCCTTTTGCCGGACGCTTAAACGTGGATCCGGCGGACGCTTTGTCCATCGGCTGTTTGGAGTGGCGGCGATCGTGCAGATCATCCATACGGGCTTTCACGTTTTCCGGACGGTCTTCTTCAAACTGCAGATCCGCGTAAACCACAATGCCAAAATGGTCGGTAAACCAGGAATGTCGATAGCCAAGATCCAGTTCCTGGGCACTCTTTTCGTGCAGGACGCCGTTTTCATCCAGATAGCCAACGCGGACGAGGATATCCTTGTATTCCCCGTTATAGGCACCGGCATTCATGATGACTGCTCCGCCGACTGTACCCGGAATCCCGCTCGCAAATTCAAAACCGGTCAGTCCGTGCCTGGCGAGATAATCCGCCAGCTCTTCATTGGTGGTGCCGGCCAGCGTCCGGACGACGCCGTTTTCTTCTTCCTCAATACCAGAGAAGGCTTCGCCTAGATGAATAATCCAGCCGTCATAGCCTTCGTCTTCAAAAAGAACATTGGATCCGTTTCCCAGAACGAGAAGCGGCGCCTGGGCTTTCTTATTTTCTTCGAGAATCTCCTGAATCTGCGCAATGGTTTCCGGTTCATAAAAACGTGCAGCCGGGCCGCCGATCCGCAGCGTTGTCCAGTTTCGAAGCATTTCATCGGTTTTGTATTCCATCTGTTTTCTCCCCTGTGTTTCAAAGATCCTTCCGTGCGGAGCATACCTCCACATTCGGATCCTGTTTTCGCTTATTTGTATTATCGGTCAGAACCGTCCAGCCGTGCATGGTCTGGCTTCTGCTCCGCTCGCATTCACTCTAACAGATTCACAATCGCAATCAAAAATATGAACCGCTTGAGCCTTTCCGCCGTTTTCTTGTCCTTTTTTATTTTTTTGTAGTTTAAAACTGGTCCAAAAAAGCGAAAATCGGATTTGAAAACTGGGCCACCTGACTTGTATCGTACTCCGTAATGGAGGACTAGAAAGTGCATACTCAGATGACAGTTTTCAAATACATCGATTTACGAACACAAGGAATCTCATCCAGAAAAGCCGCTGCGCTGTGCTCGATCTCGAGAACCACTGGCGAGAAGTATTACAGGAAGTACAAGGAAAAGAGAGAGGCTCTGGAAGCTGATCCAACCCACGAAAACAGCCGAACGTTTATTGAGGAGTGTATCGATCCGCCTTCATACGACAGTTCATCCAGACAACCTCGGAAATACAGTCCAGAGGTCGACGCGCTTCTGGATCAAATTCTTGAAGACGAAGAAGAAAAGACACGCCTGCTCGGGTCTGGCCATAAGCAGCAGCTGACCTGCTTACAGATCTGGGATCTGATCAGGGCTGCTGGATTCGACATTGGATTGTCGACCATCACAGAAAAACCGGCATCCCGATCACAACAGAAAGAAATACAACACTTTTACAGGCAAGCTCAAATGCAAGAAATGCCATCGGAATTATCAACGTATTGTCCAGAGCTATAAAGGCCAAAAAAACATCTATTGGCAATGTTACTCGAGACGAGCGCGCCTTGACGAGTGTGACTCCATGAACCTTTACGAAGAAGACCTGGAAAAGATCCGGCCAGCATGCTGGAAATGCAAAAATTTGGTCCAGTCATTTTTCGAGAACAGATCGACCACATCGACATCGATCTCGACGGAACCCTTGAGTTCCACTTCACAGACGGAAGGAGAAAAACATGCAAGTACGAAAAATCCCTGTAACCAGAACGATGGCCAGAGTTCAGCCCATCGTCGCCAGAAAAAATGTAGCTGCATACGCCAGAGTTTCCACCGATCGGGACGAACAGCAAAGCAGCTATGAAACGCAGGTTTCCTACTACGAGAACATGATCCGTGAGCGGGCAGATTGGAATTACGTCAACGTTTATACGGATGAGGGTATTTCTGGAACCAGTACAGCCCACCGTGAAGGTTTCAAGCAAATGATCCAGGACGCGTTGGACCACAAGATTGACCTGATCATCACCAAGTCTGTTAGCCGATTTGCCAGAAACACAGTCGACTCCCTGACCACCATTCGGGAACTCAAAGAACATGGCGTGGAGGTCTACTTCGAAAAAGAAAACATCTGGACATTCGATGGCAAAGGTGAGCTGCTGCTGACTATCATGTCCTCCCTGGCGCAGGAAGAAAGCCGCAGCATTTCTGAAAACGTGAAATGGGGCGTCCGGAAGAAATATGAAGAAGGGCCCTACAAGATCCCTTACGGCAATCTGATGGGCTATACCAGAGCAGAAGACGGTGGAGTCAAGATCGTCGAGGAAGAAGCCGAGATTGTTCGATTGATCTTCCGGATGTTTCTGGAAGGCAGTACCTACACCGACATCAAGAACTACCTGGAAAGCCATCACATCAAGACCAAGTTTGGTCGAGATAAATGGGATCGGAATGTTATCAAGCAAATGTTGATGAACGAGAAATACAAAGGCGACCTTCATCTCCAGAAGGTCTACACGCCTGACTTCATTACGAAAAAGCAGGTCAAGAACAAAGGAGCCATCCCTTCCTACTACATCACCAACTCTCATCAAGGAATCATCAGCGCAGAGGATTTCGACAAGGTGCAAAAGATCATCAAAGACCGCAAGTACAGATATGGTAAAGAACGGTTGGGCTGCCATACGCCTTACCCATTCAGCCACCGAGTTCAGTGTGCAGTCTGCAAATCCTGGTACACCAGAAGCGTTACTACTCGGTCAAACGGAAAGAAAGTGCCGGTGTGGTTATGCTGGAAAAACAAATACGAGAGTGACCAGCGTTGTCCATCACATCAGGTGCAAGAGAGTGTGTTGGAGCGGGAATTCGTAAAGGCGCTCAACGAATTGCTTGGAGACAAGCAGAGCCTCCTCGACGAATGGAGTGCAAAGTTCGATGCCACCTATAACACTGAAAAGCTCCAGATTAGAGCCGACCGCATCCAGGCGAGGATGGAGAAGATCGCTGAGAAGGCCGAGAAGCTTATCGAAGAAACACCTGCCAACTTCAACGAAACCTACAATCAGCTGCTCATCGAGTATGAGCAACTTGAGAAAGATCATGCGAAGCTGGCTGCCAAGACCAGGGACATGCAATACGAAGGAGAACGCACGAAGCATTACCTGGAACTTCTCCAGAAGCTGGAGCATGTGGACGTTTTCGACGGAGATCTGGTCTGTTTTTGTCAATTGAAAACTGGTCCAGTTGCGTAATTGAAAACTGGTCCACTTTGGGTTATAGAAGACTGCTCTTTCCAGAGCAGTTCCTTCTCCCTTCACCCCCTAGGGGGTGACGCGCTTTTTCTGATTTTTTCCGCCTGATTTTTCTTCAACCCATTTCTTGGTTTCACGAAGCCTGTAACTCTGGCCGGTCATATTGATCATGTAGGCCTTATAAGCCAGTCGATCAATCATCGCTAACGTCAGTACTTCATCTTTGAAAATCTCGCTCCAGCGGTTGAGCTCCAGATTGCTTGCGACGATCAAGGACTTCTTGCCATTGCGACTCGAAATCAAGTTAAACAGAATCTCACCAGATTTCTGATCGAATGAGCAGTATCCAAGTTCGTCCAATATCACGAGGTCAAAACTTTCAAAACGCTTCTTATATCGAAGCAGCTGGTTCTGGCTCATGGCTTCACGGATCTCGATCAACAGATCGGACACCCCGATAAACAGAACGCTCATATTGTTCAGACAGGCTTCCATGCCCAGACAGATAGACAAGGCACTTTTTCCCGTTCCTGGATTTCCAATCAGGATTACGTTTTCTCCATTTTTTATAAAGTCCAGAGTTGAGAGCTCTTTTACTTTCTGCTGGATTTCGATTCTCAAATGTTCCGTTTGAAAGTCTTCCAGAGACATCCGATTTGGGAAATGCGCCAGCTGGATCCGCTTCTGAATACAGTTTTCATTGCGGCT
>NZ_JAHDSX010000044.1:0-18669 GCF_020969955.1 Allobaculum fili
CCGGATCCGAAGTATGAAGAAAACGATGAAGAATAAAAAATACGCCAAGCGGGATCTCGAAAGGGATCCCGTTTAGCGTATCTAATATTCAGTCTCGCGTATACCCGTCGATTGTTTGACACTTACTCCGCTTCCCTGCTCTTTCTGACTGGAATACGCAAAAATGCGGGCCGGATCGTTTCAGGAAATATCCTGCTGGATCCAGCCCGCATATAGGGTTTCAATTAATCATTCATATCGTCTGCCGATGGAGTGCAGAGTCAGTCTGAGTAAGTCAGGAAACTAAGCCGCAGTGCCAGTCAGTTCCGCCATGGCTTTCTGGTATTTCAGCGTTTTGGCGTGAGCGTCTGCGTGATCGGTTCCTTTAATGCAGTAGTAGAACTTGCATTTTGGTTCCGTTCCGGAAGGACGTACCGCAATCCAGCTACCGTCGGCCAGATAGTATTTCAGAACGTCGGATTTAACGAATCCAGTGAGTTCTCTGGTTTCGCCGTTTTCCTTAATTACGGATTCCTTGTAGTCTTCGAAGCGAACAACTGGTGTTCCCGCAATTTCTTTTGGTGCTTCGCTGCGCAGATCGGCAAGAATCTGTTTGATTCTCTTGGCGCCGGCTTCACCTTCCAGTTCAACCGCAACCTGGCTTTCTTCGTAGGTTCCGTGTTTTGCGTAGAGCTCTTCGAGAACGTCAACGAGGTCTTTGCCTTCGTTGTTCTTGTACCAGGAAGCTGCTTCCGCCAGCATCAGGCAGGCCTGTGGTGCATCTTTGTCGCGGACGAACGGTTTGATCAGCGAACCGTAGGATTCTTCGTAACCGAAGACATAGTTCTTGGCGTGTGTCTTTTCGTAGTTGGCTACTTTTTCACCGATGAACTTGAATCCAGTCAGCGTTTTTTCAGTTTCTACGTTATGAGCAGAAGCTACTTTTTCACCGAGATCGGAAGTTACGACGGTGTTGAACATAACCGGTTTTTCCGGCATTTCGCCCTTGGCATCGAGCTGGCTGAGAATGTACTCAAGCAGTACAGCACCAGACTGGTTGCCGGTCATGACAACGTATTCGCCGCTGTGCTTAACGCCTACGCCCATGCGGTCCGCATCTGGGTCGCAGACGAGGATAATATCCGCGTCGTTTTCCTTCGCGTATTTCAGAGCGAGTTCATAAGCGCCTGGCTGTTCCGGGTTTGGTGTCGGAGTATTCGAGAAATCCGGATCCGGGGTGCACTGTTCCAGAACAGGAATGCAGGTGTAGCCGGTTTCCTTATAAATCTCACGAACGGGTACATTGGCGGTACCGTGTTCTGGGGAGAATACGATCTTGACGTCTTTCTTTACATCCGGGTTCAATTGGATGCTCTTAACGGCTTCGTAGTATGGACGGTCAACGTCTTCACCAATAACGGTGATGAGCTTTTTCTGCTCATCGGCAATGTTGGTATCGATAGCAAGTTCATCTTCGATCGCGTTGACTTTTTCGATGACTTTGGCAGCCAGATCCGGGACGAGCTGGCATCCTTTTTCATCGTAGAGCTTGTAGCCGTTGTACTGACGGGGGTTGTGGCTGGCGGTGATCATGATACCGCCGAAGCAGCCGAGGTGACGGACCGCAAAGCTCAGTTCTGGTGTAGGACGAAGGCTTTCAAACACATACGCTTTGATTCCGTTTTTGGCGAGGAGATCGGCGCAGTCAAAGGCAAGTTCCTTACTCATGTGACGGTTGTCGTAGCCGATTGCAATACCCTTTTTGCAGGCTTCCGGACCATTTTCCTTGATGTAGTCCGCAAATCCCTGGGTAGCTTTGCGAATGGTGTGGATATTAATACGGTTTGTTCCCGGACCAAGAAGGCCGCGCATACCGGCAGTTCCAAATTCAATAGTGGTGTAGAACGCGTCGTTCTTTTCTTCTGGAGTCATGTTTTCCAGTACTTCTTTATAACGCGCGTCCAGGTTTGGGCTGTTGACCCATTTCTGATAACGTTCTTCAACAACAGACATTTTTTAACCTCCGATTTCGCAAAAATTATAACATGAATCAATCGTCGGTCGATTATGACTTTTCTGCCCGAAAACTTGTATTCCTCAATGAAAAAGATTGATTTCAAACTGTTTATTTTCGGAATCCTTTTCTGCGTGTGAATCGACCGGACGGCAAGGCAATAAGCGGGAATTCTTTGAAAACATCTGGTTACAAACCGGCAAAACGCACAGTCCATCCGACTGGCCAGACCTGCTTGCGGTCTGTGATCTCCAGATAAAGAAAAAGGGCTCCGGAGAGCCTTTTTTCTGTGTCGGATTATTCAATGACTTTCTGTGCGCGCAGTGCGTTAACGATGTTGTCGATGGCTTCGTCTTCGTCGTCACCAGTAGCGGAGATAACGATTTCGGCCTGTGTCGGGATGCCCAGGGACATAACGCCCATGATGGACTTCATGTTGGATTCGCGTCCTTTGAAGTTCAGAACGACATCGCTCTTGCATCCGCTGGCTGCGTTTACGGCCACTGTAGCAGGACGTGCGTGAAGTCCTACCGGGTCAATAACCTTAACTGTTGCTTGTTTCATGATTCATTTCCTCCTGAATCGCTTACAATCTGATTTTAAAGCAACCTGATAGTTTTAACAACCTTGAAGTGCGTGATTTCCGACAACCTGAATTCCCTCTTTTTCCAGTTTGCGCGTAAATAAACCTTTCCCAGGAATGAGTCTGGATGAAAATGTACCGTCATAAATAATGGAACTTCCGCAGGAAGGCGACCGTTCCATCAAAATAGCCAGATCCGGCTGTTTCTCCTTTACGATTTCCATAGCCTTATCGATGCCGCCTTCCATGGTCGCCGTCAGATCGTCTCCGTCTTTTGTCCGTACTCGATCTTCGAGAATTTCCATAGGCTTTCGCGGTGTAGGAAGACCGGAAAGACATTCCGGGCAGACCGGAATTAGCGTATTGCGTTTACCTAATGCGATAACCGCCTCATCCCGGCAGCTTTTCCGGTCATAGCGGCACTTCTCACCGAGCAGACAGGCGCTGACCAGAATTGTTTTTCCTTCGAGACTGGACGCTTCAACCTTCTCAGATTCGGCTAATCCGGTACAGCTGCTGGTGTCTCTTTTAGAACTTGGATTTGGACTGGAAAGGATATCTTCCGTTTTCATAAACACTCCTTTTTGCCGGACGGCGTGATCTCCGGTTTTAAAAAGTGAAGAACGGCTGCATTAAACGTCTGCGGATTTTTTGCAGCCACATAATGATCGCCGGTTATAAAGACAAGTCTGGAATCTGGGATGGCTTTGGCAATTGCTTTTGTATGGGAAGCCTTAATGACATCACGTGTTCCTGCAAGGACCAGCGTCGGTGCCTGAATCTTCGTCAGATCCTCTGGATTAATATTCGGATCGTTCACCATCAGTCCCAGCAGTTCCGCAGTTGTTCTGGCTTTTGGACTGAACTTTTTAAAGAAACTGGCCATTCTGTACCCGATTTCAATAGGAATCTGTGTGCCAGACCGAACACCGTCCGGGGTCAGATTTCCGCCGTCCAGAATGAGCCGGTCGATGCGATCAGGATATTTCATCGCAAAAATCATGGCGATGTTGGCCCCGTCGGAAAAGCCGAGAAGATTCGCCCGGACAATATTGTGCTGATCCATGAACGCCTTCAGAGCCTGTGCAAACTGACGAATGGTAAATGGAGCTCTGCCTCGGAGCGTCTTTCCATGTCCGCGCGTATCGATTGCGATCACGCGATAATATCTGGAGAATTCTTCGATCTGCTTTTCAAAATAGCTGCTTTCTTCCCCGTTTCCATGAAGCAGGATCAGGGTTTCCCCTTTTCCCTGTTCCAGAAAGTGATTTTCAAACGATTCTTCCATAGGCTCTCTTCTCCGGACATTCTTCTCCAGACATTCCGCTCTCGAGCGGCAGTTTCGTGCATTTTTTCACGGCTGTCTGCGCAGATTTTCCTGTCCTGTTCCATCCGCGCAAAATGAAAAATGCTTCCCGCTTATTATGGCAGGAAGCATTTCGTTTACATAGGGTAATTCTTACATCAGAGTGTCGTACAGTCTGTTGTACACTTCAGCGGAATTCTGCCAGGAAACATCTTTGTTCATGGCGTTCATCTGCAGAATTTTCCAGTCTTCCGGACGGTTGTAATAAACATTGATCGCGTTATTGAGCGTGTTCATCATTTCATCCGCGTTGTAGTTGGAGAAGCTGAAGCCGTTCCCAGTCTTGTCGAACTCGTTGTAAGGCGTAACGGTATCTTTCAGACCGCCGGTTTCACGAACCAGAGGCAGTGTGCCGTAGCGCAGCGAGCAGAGCTGACTGAGGCCGCACGGTTCAAACAGAGAAGGCATCAGGAAGAGATCGCTGCCGGCGTAAATGCGGTGCGCGAGATCTTCGTTGTAGCCCCGATAGAAGCAGACTTTGCCTTTATGCTGGTTTTCCATATCGCGGAATGCGTTCTGGATGGCGTCTTCGCCGGTACCAAGAATCGCCAGCTGGATTGGTGCATTAGCGAGTTCCTGGAACTTTTCGAGCATCAGGTAGAAGCCCTTCTGGTAGGTCAGACGGGAAACTACGCCGACGAGCATAACATGCGGATTGACTTCCAGGCCGAGTTCCTTCTGAAGCGCTGCCTTGTCCTGGGCTTTGCCTTTGGACATGGTGATCTTGTTGTAATGATATGGCAGAGCCGGATCCGTGTTCGGGTTCCATACAGCCATATCGATACCGTTTACGATGCCCCACAGGTCATAGCGGCGCATGTTCAGTACGGCTTCCATATGTTCGCCGTACTGGGGCGTCAGGATTTCCTGCGAGTAGGTCGGCGAAACGGTCGTGATCTTGTCGGCGTAGAGGATGCCGGACTTCATGAAGGATACGCCGCCGTCGAAACGGATGTTGCCATTGTCGAGCAGGTAGTATGGAAGGCCGAGGCAGGAGTCGGTCATTTCCGGTCCAAAGTTACCCTGGAAGAGCAGGTTGTGGATCGTGTAGACAAACTTGATGTTGGCATAGCGGGAATCGCTCGAATGCGTTTCCTTAACCATGCACGGAATCATGCCGGTCTGCCAGTCGTGGCAGTGGATGATGTTGGGCCAGTAGTTGAGCTGGTTCAGCATTTCGATGACAGCTTTCTGGAAGTAAGCGAAACGTTCGCCGTCATCCAGATAGCCGTAGAGCGCATCTCGTTCGAAATAGCCCTGGTGCTGAACAAAGAAGTAAGCCACTTTGCCCACGGTCTGGGAATAGATCGTTACCGGCACTTCACGGTAGTTGATGTTTACCGTATAGGAAGCACAGTATGTCAGATCCTGAAAATTCTTTTCTGCAATTTTTTTGTAGAGCGGCAGAACAACTTTCACTTCGTGACCCATTTCCGCAAGAGCGGCTGGCAGAGAACCGATTACATCGGCCAGTCCGCCGGTCTTAACGAATGGAAGGCCTTCTGCAGCCGCCATTAAAATAGAAGCCATTAATAATTACCTCTGCGTTTGAGATAAACCGGGTTCTCTTCGTTGCCGGTTACTTCGTGCTTGAGAACAACCTTGGCGTCCTTGTCGACAATGCAGTTGGTCAGCATGATGTTGTCGCCGATTTCAACACCCGGCAGAATCAGGCAGTTGTTGATCAGAGATCCTTTGCCGACGGTAACGTTACGTCCGATGATCGAACCCTGAACGTTGCCTTCAATTTTGCATCCGTTGGAGATCAGAGCGCCGGAAGCGGTGCCTTCACCCAGATAAATTGTCGGAGGCGAATCGTTGGTACGGGTATAGATTGGCCAGTTTGGATCGTTGAAGAAGCTCATGTTGGCTTCGTTCAGCATTGCCATGTTGGACTTGAAGTATGTGCGTTTGCTGAGGATCGGGAAGATTACGTGCGTATAGTCGACCATGTTGATCTTGACATCCCATTTTGGATTGTCTGCAACGTAGTTCAGCATGTCAGTCAGCCAGTACAGTTCGGAGCATTCGTGACCTTCTTCCACCATCTTCAGGAACGTTTTCTTGTTGATGATGTATGTATCCAGGAATACATCCATTTCTGCACCACGCGGGCCGAGTTCCGGCTGTCCGATGTACGTTTCCACGTGATCGAATTCGCCGGCTTCGTTTTTGAAGATAACGTTCGAGCTAAGGAAGTCGCGGGCATCGCGGGAATTCATTTCATGATGGTAAAGCAGCGTGATGTCTGCCTTGGATTCGATATGTTTCGCAAGCAGATTCTGGAAGTTGATCTTGTAGACCCAGTTGACCGGAGCGATGATCACGTAATCGTGATTATCTTCTTCGATTTCATCCAGGTTGGAGTAGTAGCCGTGCAGGTCGGAAGAATATTCCTGAGAAAGGCCGCTGTAGCCTACCGGAATAATCGCTACGTGACCGTGCTTGTTGTTGATGTTGTAGTGACGGGCACTGCCAATGTGGTCAAACAGAACTTTCGGGTCGCCGTTGGTGTAAACCTGAATGTTCTGGATGCCGGAGTTTGTCATGTTGGAAATTGGAATATCGACCAGACGGTAGCGTCCTACATAGTTGAACGCTGCCATTGGACGGTACTGACCTACGCCGCTGACATAGATGGCAGGAGATGTGAAGGCGACAATACCAAGTGCGTTAATCATATTAGTTATCTCCTTTCACGTCCTGATAAGCCAGGTAAATATGTTCCGAATCCGGCGAACCTACAGTGGAGCCGGCGCCGACAACAACTTTTTCGGCAACGATTGAGCGGTACACTTTTGCACCTTTTTCTACAATGCAGCCAGGCATGAGTACGCTGTCTTTTACTTCAGCGCCTTCCATGATGGTGACGTTGTTGAACAGAACGCTGTTCACGGCTTCGCCACGGATCACAGCACCCTGGTTGATGTAGCAGTGTTTAACGCGTCCAGTCGGGGATACGTACTGCGGAAGTACAGGAATATCGGAAGTGTAGATTTTCCAGTCCTGATCGCCAAGGTCGAGTTCATCGTTATGGTCGATCAGGTCCATGTTGGCTTCCCAGAGGGAGTCAATCGTTCCAACATCTTTCCAGTAGCCGCTGAAGTTGTAGGCGAACAGACGCTTCTTGTCAGCGAGCAGACGCGGGATGATGTTCATGCCGAAGTCGTGCTTGGAATCCTTGTCCTTGGCATCTTCGATCAGGATTTCGCGCAGCAGCGGCCAGTCGAAGATGTAGATGCCCATGGAAGCCAGGTTGGATTTTGGTTCGGCAGGTTTTTCCTCAAACTCAAGAATGTGGTTGTTCATGTCGCAGTTCATGATTCCAAAGCGTGGCGCTTCTTCCCATGGAACCGGGCGAACGGCTACGGTCAGATCCGCGTCGTTCTGGCGATGTGCTGCGAGCATTTTGTCGTAGTTCATTTTGTAGATATGGTCACCCGACAGAATGAGAACATATCCAGGATTGAACTCGTCGATGAAGTCGATATTCTGGTAGATCGCATCGGCGGTACCCTGATAAACACCGAACTTGGTGTCGTCTTTTTCACTAGGCGGAAGGACGTATACGCCGCTGCCGCGGGTATCGAGACCCCAGCGCTGTCCAGCGCCCGCATACGCGTTGAGCTGTACAGGTTCGTACTGTGTCAGAACACCGACAACGTTGATGTTCGAGTTTGCACAGTTACTGAGGGGGAAGTCAATAATGCGGTATTTTCCGCCAAAATATACCGCAGGCTTTGCCGTTTTATTCGTCAGCTGATACAAACGGGAGCCGCGCCCGCCAGCCAGAATCATGGCGAGCATATTGTTGTTATCCATAGTTTTCCTCCTGAAACTAATTTCATTAAAAGTATAGCACTTGTAGCCTTTTCAAACACCCGCCCGCGTGCTTTTTGAGGGATAAATTGTATGGGCTTTCATAGAGAAATAGTCATGGGTAGAAATAATTTCTTTACATTTATGTTTTCTTTTATTCAATAATGATTTCATTTTTGATGCATTAGATGCACTATTTGTGTCGAATTGTCAAATGGAAAGGTTTTGCCCACTTTTTGCAATGTTTGCCTTTTTTCCGGTTTAAACCATGACAAAACCCGCTACTTTCAGTCCGAATCGTGATAAAAAATCGGACTGAAATGGCTTTCGAAGGGTAGACTGGATCGCCTTTTTCTGCTCTTTCATTTGGTTTCAGAAAACGGCACTTGCTGGCCGCAGAAGCGGCTTTAAAATGTAGCGTTTTCATGCATAAATCCGTACAGATTGAACGCGCACATTTGTATTTTTTAGTATGGCAGGCATTTTCTTTCCGTCCGTTTTGCCTGTTCTCTCTTCCCTTCTCGATTCGCGCACTTCTGCTCTCTCGATTCCTGCACTCCTGCTCTCTCGATTTGCGTGCCGTTCTCTTATGGCGTAAGAAGGCCATAGAAAAACGGCAGGATCCAGAAGGAGGCTCTTCTGTTTCCTGCCGCAGAATACGGGGTTAGATCAGGACCGCGCGGTCATCGGAAAATTCGGTACCGGCTGCTTCCTTGAACTTGTTGTGGAGATCTTCTACGGTCAGCAAAGCTTTTTCGTCACCGCTTACGTCGTAGATGATCTTTCCGTTGTACATCATGATCAGACGGTTTCCCAGACGGATCGCATCGTTCATGTTGTGGGTGATCATCAGCGTCGTCAGCTTATTTTCGCTGACGATTTTTTCTGTAAGATCGAGAACTTTTTTAGCCGTCAGCGGGTCAAGCGCTGCGGTATGCTCGTCGAGCAGAAGCAGATCCGGCTTCTGAAGCGATGCCATGAGCAGCGTAATCGCCTGGCGCTGGCCGCCGGAAAGCAGGCCGACCTTGCTGGTGAGGCGGGTTTCCAGACCGAGTCCGAGCGTAGCGAGCTGATCGCGGTATTTCTGCTGTTCGCTTTTGGTATTTCCCCAGCGCAGGGTACGTCCCTGTCCGCGTCTTGCCGCAAAAGCCAGGTTTTCGCCGATTTCCATATCGGCTGCCGTACCCATCAGCGGGTCCTGGAAGACACGGCCGATGAATTTGGCACGCTTGTGCTCCGGCATGAGCGAAACGTCGGTATTGTTGAGAACGATGTGCCCGCAGTCTGGCGGATATACGCCGGCGATCAGGTTGAGCAGCGTCGATTTGCCGGCGCCGTTGCCGCCGATGACGGTAACGAACTGGCCTTCTTCAATGTGAAGATTCAGATCGCTGATCGCTTTCTTTTCATTTACGGTGCCTTTGTTAAAGGTTTTGGAGACATGTGAGATTTTCAGCATCAGAACTTCTCCTCCACGCTTTCGACCGCTTCGGTCAGACGCTTATAGGCGGACGTCTGTGCGCGGTGTTCAAGAACGACCGGAATGCTCAGGGCTGCAGCTACGAGCAGCGCTGTAAAGAGCTTCAGGTTGTCCGGGTTCAGACCGAGCTGCAGAACGAGCGAAACAATGATTCGATACAAAATGCTTCCGACAACGATGGAGATCAGACGACGGAGGAATCCGCCCTTGCGTCCGAAAATGGTTTCTCCGATAACGATGGAAGCCAGAGCCATAACGATGGCGCCGATGCCCATTTTGACATCCGCGTAGCCCTGCTGCTGGCAGACCAGCGCGCCGGACATGGCGATCAGTCCATTGGAAAGCATGAGCGCGATCATCGTGGTCATGTTGGTCGACACGCCGTTGGCACGGACCATGTTCGGGTTGTTTCCCGTCGCACGAACCGACGCGCCGAGTTCAGTTCCGAAAAACCAGTAGAGCAGCGCAATCGTTGCGATGACAAACAGAATGCCGACGCAGATGACGGAAAGATAGCCCGGGGTGATCCAGCCCATGGCTGGGATGTGATCGGTCAGCCAGGAAAAGCAGGTGCTTTCGTTCATGAGCGGAATGTTGGATTTGCCCATGATCATCAGGTTGATGGAGTACAGACCGATCTGGGAAAGAATACCGGCAAGAATCGGCGGAATTTTGCAGACCGTATTGAAGAAGCCAGTCACTGCGCCGGCCAGAAAGCCAACGATCAGCGCAGCCAGTACGGTCAGATACGGATTGACGCCCATTAAGATGAGGGCCGAACTGATGGCCGCTCCCGTTGCGAAGGAGCCGTCGACGGTCAGGTCCGCAAAGTCAAGCAGGCGGAAGGTGATATATACGCCCAGGGCCATGATGCCCCAGAGGATTCCCTGTCCAATAGCACCTTCCAGAGAAAACAGAAGCGCCATTCCTATTCCTCAACGGTAACGTCTGTACCGCGGTCAACAACGGACTGCGGCAGCGTGAGGCCGAGTTTTTCTGCTGTCTTGGAGTTGAAGGAAAGCGTGCAGTCGTCCGTAGCCAGGTATTCAATGGCCATGTCTTCCGGTTTGCTTTCGCCTTTGAGGATGCTTACGGCCTGTGCGCCGGCAAGCTGTCCGAGTTTGTAGTAGTCAATACCATAAGTGGCAAGTCCGCCGTTTAAAACCATGCCTTCTTCGCCGACGATGGTCGGGATGCCAAAGCCGGTTGCGATCTGCGATACAGTCGCCATGCTTTCGGCCATCAGGTTATCGGTCGGTACGTAGATGGCATCGACTTTTCCGTTAAGGGATTCAACAACCTGCTGAATCTGGTTTGAGTCGGTTACGGAAGCTTCCACGAATTCAAGGCCGCGGGCTTCGCATTCTTTTTTCGCCAGTTCAATCTGGAACGCGGAGTTGCTTTCGGCGTTGCAGTAGAGCAGACCTACGGTTTTCGCATCCGGTACGATTTCCTTGAGCAGATCGAACTGCGCTTCAATCGGGTTGAGGTCGGAAGAGCCGGTTACGTTGTTGCCTGGCTTTTCGTTGCTTTCCACCAGACCGGAATCTGCAGGGTCGGTTACCGCGGAAATGACAATTGGAATGTCCTTAGTTTCGTTGGCTGCAGCCTGCGCGGCCGGCGTAGCGACGGCGTAGATCAGATCTACTTTGTCGTTCACGTATTTCTGGGCAATGGATGTGCAGTTGGCCACTTCGTTCTGTGCCGAGTTGAAGGTAATCTGCGCATCGGCATAGCCGTTTTCCTTAAGATAATCTTCAAAGCCTTTAGCAGCCGCATCGAGTGCGGGATGTTCGGTGTACTGGAGGATGCCGATCTTGACATCGGAAGCGCCATCGGCTGCCGCGGTGATACTGGAACCATCGGCGCTGCTGGCTGTGGAGGAGCTGCCGCCATTTCCGGAACATCCGGCAAAGAGGAGCGCAGCACTCAGTGCAGCAATGGAATATCTGTGCAGTTTCATTGGATAAATGTCTCCTTTTTTCGTATTGCACACATTCTACACAATTCACACATTCTGCGTCATTGTAAAAAAAGACTTTTCAAAAATTTTCATGAAATTAGCTTTCAGAGTGCGGAATTTCATCCGATCTTGCAATTCTTGGACCTTGCTTCTCAATTTGTTCGCTTTTCAAGAACAGAACGGCCGTTCTTTTTCTTACACGATTTCCGAATTTACAGCCGATTCCTGCGCTGAAAAGCACAGAACCGCTTTCCACTCGATTTCCATGAAAAAAGCGGACCGCAAAAGGTCCGCATTCATACGGGTCTGTATGGAGATGATTTAGTCGACGCCGTTGATTTTCTTTTCGTTTTCTTTGATTTTTTCTTCGTGACGAGCAGCTGCCTGTTCTTTGCGTTCGATCACTTTTTCGTCATGGTCGATTTCTTTTTCACGCAGCTCTTTCATGAATTTGGACTTGTCGGCGTCCTCTTCCACTACATGCATATTCATGTCCGCACGTTTCTTATCAATTTCACGCTCGTCATGACGAACTTCGTCACTCAGAACCTTGTCTTCAAACTTTTTGAATTCTTCAGCCATAATCATCAGCCTCCTGTTTGACAGTACAATTATACGATCCTTTGTACAAAGGCCCTTGTACCGTGCCCGAAAGGATAAATCCGCATGCACAGACAAAAAGCCGTCCCTGAACTGGGAAGAACGTTTTCCTTGGTTCAAAGGACGGCTTTGTTTTTCATCTTGTATCAATTCTGTCTGCTGATTTTGTGCAGACGATTTTCTGCAGCGTTTTCTTTCCCGCTCGAGCGGGCTTTTGTTAGGCGTTGGCGTTTTCTTCGAGCAGCGTATTGAGAATGTCCTCGGGCATGTAGTCGAAGCGGATCGGCGTTCCGGAGATCAGATAGTCGAGGCAGTCATCGGAATAGCCGGTTACGACATAGACCATCTTCTTGCCGTCTGGGTACGTAAGCAGCACCTTGCCGTTTTCGACCGCATAGCTGCCGCTTCTTTCTTCCATCAGTTCCTTGCCGCGGAAGTCGTATTCCTTGAATTCATGATCGTCCCAGAAGCTCTGGCAGGTGTAGAGATCTTTCTGGAAGTAGTGGATCCAGTTGCCAAGCAGGCTTCTTTCCGAGAAACCAGAAGCGATCACATCCTGGATTTCCTTGTCCTTGCGGCTGCCCAGACGGATCTTGTCGAGCGTTTCTTCCGAAGCGGCCGGCATGCCCAGCAGGCTCTGCGCGAAGTCGATAACCTGCGTGCACTGCTCGATGCGTTCCTTCAGGCTGCTTTCGAAGGCGTTTCTGGCTTCTTCGTCGGCGGGAAGGGAAAAAAGTCCGTCCTGGCTGACCTGAGCGAGCAGGGATTCGAGTTCTTCTTTCTGGCTCGTCGCAGTCTGCACCATTTTCTGGATTTCCTGTTTGTTACGTTCTTCCTGGAGAGCGATCTGTTCCTTGATCTCTCGGATCATCTGATCGTTGTCCTGAATGTTCGTCTGAAGCTGACTGAAAATATCTTTCCAGACCTGAATGTCTGCTGTGTTCATAGTTCTGATCCTTTCAATGGCGGCCAAGCGGCTGCCTTTTCCGTTTGATTGTTGCAAAAAATATCTTAAGGATCAAATACGACCGTCAGAAACGAAGATCAAATTCATACAAAAATCGCCATTTATGCCCGTATTCGCTTGACAGAACGTTCAAAACGTCCTTGTTTTGTACACATTCTTTCCAGTACTTTAAACTGGATCCGGTCTATATCCAGTCCTATATATCTTCTTTCTCACAAAAATTTCTTTCTCACAAAAATGGCCGCGATAATTTTCGATCCAAAAGGAATACCTGGAACAACAGATTTCCCCAAGAAAAGCTCCCTCAAGCCCGTCCGTTTCTTTCTGGGACCGGCTTGAGGGAGCGTAATTCATTCCCTGTCTGCTCGAGCAATATTTACTGATTCAATATCTGTACTTGATTCTATTTTTTGCCGAACAGGGCACGAAGCAGCGCGATGCCGCCGGCAACCATCAGGAACACCTTGCCGGCTTCAATCAGAGCGGCTTTTGGATCGTCCTGCATTTCCTGCGCGAAATCACCGACATGATCCACAGCTTTTTCACGGAACTCGCCGAATTTTTCGCGGGCATCCTGTGAAAGTTCATTGAATCGATCATCAAAGGCGTCTGCACGTCGGTCGACTTCTTCGCCAAACTGATGCGCGTAGTCTTCGAGCTGCGAACCGGCTTCTTTCGATGCCTGATTAAAATCGGCTTCTGCTTCTTTAGCAGCCTGACTGAAATCGGCTTTCACCTGTTCTTCGGCTTTTTGCGCTTCTTCTTTTGCGGCCTCCGCGTAGGCGCCGGCTTCGGCCATTTTCGCATGGGCCTGATCGACCGCCTGCTGGAAGTCCGTCTTTACGCTTTCACGAACCTGACTGGCTTTTTCTTCGGCGCTGGCCAGATCTTTTTTCATATCCTGATCGAGAACTGTTTTCTCGTCTTTTGTTGTTTCGGCTGTTTCGGGATGCATCGTGCTTTTTTCTTCGTTCATAGTAAACCTCCCATTTCGACCATCTATACTCGTTCCCTTTTCCGCTTCTTCTATCCGATCCTTTTCCGCGCCGCTCAACGCTTCGTTTGGCTTTCTTACGAAATCCAGAACAAAGGAAGAACGTGAAAAAGAAGAGGCAAATCGGAAAAAAGCGGCGAATCGATCCGCGGGAACCGTTCCCTGTATGGATCGGTTTATAGATCGTCTTTCTCTGTTTCCATTATCTTGCAGCATGCGTTTTTCAAGAATTGCGTTGCCTGAACAAAAAAAATGGTAAGAAGCGAGAAAGCGGGCGGACAAACAAATACGCGTTTCGTTCTTTTCAATCCGTATGGATTTAAAAAGAGAAAACGAAAAGCCTAAGTTCGTTCGAAAACTCAGGCTTGAATCGTTTTGTGCGTGTGTGGTATTGCAGCCGGGCAGTCGTTTACGTACGCTGGGTTTTGGGCGACCGACTAGAGATCGATTTCCTTTTTCCAGAGACCGTGCAGATTGCAGTATTCGTAGACAGCTGCTTTGCCGCTCTGTCCTTTGACATCGAATACAGCGACTGGTTCCTGACCAGGAAACAGAGTCTGCTTTTCTACGGATCCATCCGGATATTCCATCCAGATGTTGGTGATCCAGTGCGCCGGAAGCATCGGGTGCTTGGTCGAGCCGACCTGTACGGAGACTTTGCCGTCTTCTACTTTTACATCCGGTACGTGTTTTTCGAGCGCAGCATCGGTAGAACCGGCTTCGAGAAGCACTGCTGGTTCGCCGTTAATGGTAATATCAAGTTCCTTGTCCACGGGCAGTACAACTTCAACTACATCGCCCTGAGCACTTTTGTAGAGTTTCATAAGAAATTCCTCCTTGTCTCTACTAGTCTACCATTGACCGTTTTGCGGCCTCCCGATTACGACCGTAAACTGACATTCGTTCGGAAGAAAAAAGTATAAAAAACATAGAAAACTTCACAGAAAAGATGACTTTGCCTTTTTTGCGCTTTGAAAGTGGATAATTCCGTCTTCCACGCAGGCCTCGACCCGCATTTTCCGATGCCCTGGCAGCCGTTCAAACCCCTTCCCTTTGCGTAAAACAGGCAAACGTTCATCATTTCCTCATTTGTGGCCGCTTCGGGATAAGATGAAGAAAACAACAGAAAGGTTTTAATCATGTCCATTCAAATTCATGTTCTCCCTGATGGAAATCTTCAGGCGCTGACGGATCTGCCGATCACGCTGGAAGAATTCAATACATTTTTGGCGATTTCCAAAGAAAAGAAAAAACATACGGAAATTCTGAAAAACGGTCAGGTCATCACCAACCCGGCTGAAGAAATTTCCCCAAAAGATAAAGTCACCGTTCGCATCGACCAAACGTTCGATATTTCAGAAACGACACCGCTGTCCTTTGCGGGCGTTCCGATCGTTTACGAAGACGATTTCTGCCTGGTAGCCAACAAGAAGCCGTTTTTACTCGTGCATGGTGACGGCAATACCGAAGATACGCTGACCTCCCGCGTCAACGGCTATCTCGTTTCCAACGGCGCCCGCTTTGCGGCGCAGCCGGTCAACCGCATCGACCAGGAAGCCAGCGGCCTCGTTCTTTTTTCCAAGCATCCGCTTGTCAAGGCGTTCCTCGATGAGCAGTTCGAAAACGGCACCGCCAAAAAGGAATATCTCGCCGTTGTAGACGGCCGTGTGGATCATCGGGAAATCGACATCAACAACCCGATTGCCCGCAACCGTCACGAAGCCGAAAAGATGATGGTCTTCTCCAAAGGCAAACCTGCCCATACCCACATCACCCGTCTGAAACTGTTTGAAGACAAATCGCTCGTCTGTGCCGACATTTCCACCGGACGCAAGCACCAGATCCGCGTTCATCTGGCCAACATCGGCTATCCGATCATGAACGATCCGCTGTACGGTCTTGTCCGCAACAAAAAAGGCCTGATGCTTCAGGCCTATCGTCTGCGCTTTCTGCAGCCGTACACGCGCAAGCCGATCGAAGTCGAACTCGACATGGATACCCGCTTCAAATGGTTTGATCCGGCCCTTGCCCGCAAAAGCGATAACTAATGCGGCATTTGATCTTTCGTTAACCATTTTGATCCATTTTGCTAAAACGCTGAGCTGCCAAAATCCGGCAGCTTTTTTCATGTCCTGCAGCAAGATCTGGACCAGCAGGTTTCCCTTTTCCTCCGGTTCAATTCGTCCGTTTTGATTCGTTCGTTTAAAGCAAATCGTGTTTGGCGGGATCGAGCAGTTCAAAATGATTTTTTTCAAACGCGATCAGTCCCTCTTTTTTCATGCGGCCAAGTTCCTTAGAGAGGGCGCTCCGTTCTACATTCAGATAATCGGCGAGCTGCTGTCGATCAAACGGGATTTCGAAAACGCGGCTTCCCTTTTTGAGCGCCGCAAAACGCAGATACGCAAGTACGCGGGAGCGGATCGTTCTGGAAGATGTGAAAAAGCTGCGTCTGGATAAAGCCAGATTTTTCTGCGCACCCAGCAGCGTCAGATTGTACAGAACTTTCGTCTCCCACCCCCCGCATCGGCAGGAGCCGGGTTTCAGATTTTGCAAATCCAGAAGCAGAATGCGGGTCGGTTCATTGGCTGCAACCTCCACCAGTGTCGGCTCATTGCCAAGAAGAGCGTATGCCTCCGCAAAATACTGACCAGGGACGATAAGGTTTAAAATCGTCCGGTTTCCCATTTCATCCAGGCTTTCAATGCGAACGCTTCCCGACAGAACCAGACCCATTTCATGCGTTGAGCGGCCCACATGCAAAATCGTCTCTCCCTTGTCAAAATGGCGTTCTCTGGCGTGCAGCGCATGAAGCGACTGACCCAATTCATCCTCATCCATTCCTTTAAATAAAGCGGTTTTCAGCAGCTGTTTTTCGTCCATGAAAATTCTCCCTAAAAATTTGTCGATGTGGTTTTAACCACATACTTATCGTCTGCATTTGAATACAGTAAAAACGAACACAGAAGCAAACAAACTGCCCGCTTGCCGCGCCTTTTAAAGGCGCGCCTTCTTTTGTCCGCCCGTTCTGGGCCGGTCCGGGCAGTCTATGGAGGAAATACATATATGAAAGAGAAAATGTTCTGTTATCAGTGTCAGGAAACCGCAGGCAATACGGGATGCACCATCGCAGGGGTCTGCGGAAAAAAGCCGGAAGTCGCGGCCATGCAGGATCTGCTCGTCTACGTAACCAAAGGCCTTTCGAGCATTACAACGAAAATGCGTGCTGAAGGTCTGCCGGTTTCGCAGGCGGTCAATCATCAGATTTCCAGAAATCTGTTTACAACGATTACCAACGCCAATTTTGATCGCGATTTCATCCGTCTCATGGTAGAAGACACGCTGGAAATGAAGGAAAACCTGCTCGGACAGCTTGGCAGTACGGACGGTCTGCCCGAAGCTGCCTTCTGGAACGGACCGAAAGAAGACTTTGAATCGAAAGCCGCTGAAGTCGGCGTGCTTTCGACCAAAGATGAAGATATCCGTTCTTTACGCGAGCTCATCACGTATGGACTGAAGGGCCTTTCCGCCTACTCCAAGCACGCCAACGCGCTTTTGCACGATAACGAAGCCGTTGACGCGTTTCTCCAGAACGCTTTAAGCAAAACGCTCGACGATTCGCTGAGCGTCGACGACCTCGTCGCCCTGGCTCTGGAAACCGGAAAATACGGCGTAGACGGCATGGCCCTTCTCGACAAAGCCAATACCGACGCGTACGGCCATCCGGAAATGACCGAAGTGGAAATCGGTGTCCGCCAAAACCCGGGAATTCTTGTTTCCGGACACGATCTGCGCGATCTGGAAATGCTTCTGGAACAGACGCAGGGTACAGGCGTAGACGTCTATACCCATTCCGAAATGCTTCCCGCTCACTACTATCCGTCGTTCAAGAAGTATCCCCATTTTGCGGGCAACTACGGAAACGCCTGGTGGAAGCAGCGCGAAGAGTTTGAAAAATTCAACGGTCCGATTTTAATGACGACAAACTGCATCGTTCCGCCGGCCGAAAGCTATAAAGACCGTCTCTGGACAACCGGAACGACCGGATATCCAGGCTGCCGCCATATCGATAGTGCCTATGGAGAAATCAAGGACTTTTCCGCTCTGATTGAACAGGCGAAAACGTGCCCGGCACCAGAGGAAATCGAAACCGGAACAATCGTCGGCGGCTTTGCGCATGAGCAGGTGTTCGCACTCGCCGATCAGATCGTCGAAGCCGTAAAGAACGGCGCCATCCGGAAGTTTGTCGTTATGGCCGGCTGCGACGGCCGTCAGAGAAGCCGCGACTATTACACCGAATTTGCGAAAAAGCTTCCAGAAGACGCGGTGATCCTGACCGCAGGCTGTGCCAAATACAAATACAACAAGCTCAATCTCGGCGCTATTCAGGGTATTCCAAGAGTTCTGGATGCCGGTCAGTGCAACGACTCGTATTCGCTCGCGCTGATTGCTCTGAAACTGAAAGACGTCTTTGGACTCGACGATATCAACGACCTTCCAATCGTCTACAACATCGCCTGGTACGAACAGAAAGCCGTCATTGTTCTGCTTTCCCTGCTCTATCTGGGCATTAAGAACATCCATCTCGGTCCAACGCTTCCGGCATTCCTGTCCCCAAACGTGGCGAAAGTCCTGATTGAAAACTTCGGCCTTTCCGGAATCCGTACGGTGGACCAGGATCTGAAGCTGTTCTTTGGCGACGAAGCGTAAGCAATCTGTTCGACTGGGCGAATTCCTTCCTTTCCGCTAAAGGATCCTTCCCATCCGCTTTACAGATCGATTGTAAGTGTCAAACAATCGACGGGTATACGCGAGACTGAATATTAGATACGCTAAACGGGATCCCTTTCGAGATCCCGCTTGGCGTATTTTTTATTCTTCATCGTTTTCTTCATACTTCGGATCCG
>NZ_JAHDSX010000045.1:0-18130 GCF_020969955.1 Allobaculum fili
AAGACCCCTTGAAGACGACAAGGCGATAGGCTGGAGATGGAAGCGAAGCGATTCGCGGAGTTGGCCAGTACTAATCGGTCGAAAGCTTAATCTAAGATTCGAGAAAGCTATACGCAAGAAGCCACTATGGAAACCAACGATCGCGTTAGATCGTTATGCTGGAAGACTGATGTTTGTTTTTGGAAGATCCATTTGATAAACTTTAAAAGTACGGTGACGATAGCGGATGGGATACGCCCATTTACATCCCGAACATGGAAGCTAAGCCATCTTGCGCTGACAATAGCCACAAGGCAAAGATAAGTAGTTGCCGAACAAAATGAAATCCCCGAAAGATAAAGGAGAAATCCGATATTCTTCGGGGATTTTTCTTTGTCTGCGTTTTATGAACAGAGAATTCTTCGCTTTCAGCGGCTCGCGGATCGGACGCCTGGATTTGCAGTTTACATTTCATCGAAGTGCGCGTATTCCAGATACTTTCTTGCCAGAACTGTTAATGCGATGGAAAGGGCGTTCATGGATTTGGAGTCTTCGGCCTGCAGTGGAAGCGGGGAGATTTCATAGTGCAGCGAGAACTGGCTGTGATCGCTGAGAGAGTTTTTGGAAAGCATCGTCACCGAACAGATCGGGACTTTTCGAATGTTGAGCAGATTGACGATGTTTTTGAGATGCGGGGTTTCTCCGCTGAGACTGGTGATAATGACCAGATCGTCCGGCGTCAGTGTACGGGCGATAATTTCAAAGTTCGTTTCTCCAGAAATCAGATGATTCGGCTTGCCGTAGAGAAAAAGCTCCGAAGAAAACTGCTGGGAATAGTTGTTCTGTACAAATCCGGTCGCGTAAATGATCAGGCGATTTGCCGAATCGATGGCTTTCAGCAGCGGCGTGTAATTGAACTGCGCGCACATATCGAACGTTCGCATCACATCGTGACGGTACTGATCGACCAGATCCTGCGGAATGACTTCCCGCGCATTCAACGCTTCCTGCATTTCAAATTTCATCTGGGAATAGCCGCGATAGCCGAGTTTCTGCGCCAGGCGCAGTACGGATGACCGGCTCGACTGCAGCATTTTCGCCATATCGTTAATGGACAGGCCGCAAAGATCTTCTGTATGGGAAACGAGAAAACTGGCCATTTCCTTTTCTGTATCGTTTAAGCCGTCATAGCTCACTTTTACCTGCTGGAAAAAATTCATGATCCTTCTCCTTTCTCCTTAGTGCGGGGGATAGTCCATCCAGAATGGATGGAAAAGAAAAACAGGTTTTGTACAGCCATACTCTTTCGGTCCGTTTTTAAGGTACAGGAATTTTCAGAAATCGATAAGACCGTTTTTACATCCATCCCTTTTTCGTGCACATTCCGTGATCAGGCGAAGTGTGAGGGGCACTCCGCTTACTGAAAAGATCAAAGCGCAGAAACAGAAAAGACTCCAGATTCTGGAGTCTTCAAAATCAGTCGATCGTCTTGTCAAAAAGAATCATGAGCGCTTCATAAGGACGAAGCGTCTGGATCTTCGAGAGCGTTTCTGGGGTGTCGCAGTAATTGGAAAGGAGAAGCTTTGCGCATGAAAGACATTTTTCTTCTTCTTTGGAAAGGCCAAGATCGGATAGGGAGAACGGAATATCCTGATCGGCGAAGCTGCAGATGATATACAGGCTGCTGTTTTCGTTGGCTCGTTTATAAGCGAAGATCTCTGGATGATCTTTCATTTTGAGCGAGTACGTTCCGTTGCGCAAAACCGGGAGTTCTTTTCGCAGAGCGATGAGCTTCTGGTAATGGTAGAAGACGGAATTGGGATCGTTCAGCGCGTCTTCGACGGTAAAAACGTCTCTGGCTTTGGTAAAGGGCAGCCAGGGCTCGCTTTTTGAGAAGCCGTAATTGGACTTGTTTGAATCCCATTGCATCGGCGTACGGGCATTGTCCCGGCTGCCGTTATGGCAGACGGTACGAATGAACTCTTCGGATTCTCCGTTTTCGCGAAGCAGATCGATAAAGGCGCGGGTCTCGATATCCTGATAGTCTTCCAGACGTTCAAATTCCGGGTTTACCTGACCAATTTCTTCACCCATGTAAACGAAGGGCGTTCCCTTCATGCCATGAAGCAGGGTGCCAAGCATTTTTGCGGATTCGATGCGGAAGCGCTGATCGTCGCCATAGCGGGATACGGCACGCGGCTGATCGTGGTTGTTCCAGTACAGGGAATTCCATCCCTGTTCCAGATCGTTCTGCCATTTGGACAGGTTTTCCTTCAGATCGGCAAGCGGAGCGCGTTCGACGGAAAACTTGCCGTATTTTCCATAATCGAGATGCATGTGTTCAAACTGGAAAACCATGTTGAGTTCTTTTCGCGCCGGATCGGTAAAAAGCAGAGCCTGCTTTGTTGTGGTGTTTGGCGTTTCGCCGACGGTCATCACATCGTAGCGGCTGAGCACCTGCTCATTCATTTCCTGCAGGAATTCATGAACGCGCGGTCCGTTGGAACTGCCCATGTAATAGGACTTTGTATAGGGGAAGCGGCCGTCATTGTCCGGGAAGGCGGGATCTTTGGAGATGACCGAAATGACATCCATGCGAAATCCGTCGACACCTTTATCCAGCCAGAAGCGCATGTCTTCATAAACCGCTTCGCGAACCGCCGGATTTTCCCAGTTCAGATCGGGCTGCTCTTTGGCAAAGCAGTGCAAATAGTACTGATCGCGTTCGGGAACGTACGTCCAGGCCGGTCCGCCAAACGTCGAGCCCCAGTTGTTGGGAAGCGAGCCGTCTTCTTTCGCGTCTTTCCAGATGTAGAAATCGGAATAAGGATTGTTTCGGGAAGAGCGGGACTGCTTAAACCATTCGTGCTGATCGGATGTGTGATTAACGACTAGATCCATAATGATGCGAATCCCTTTTTCATGGGCTTCTCTGAGCAGCTGCTCAAAGTCTTCCATCGTTCCGTACTGCGGATGAATGGCCCGGTAGTCGGCAATATCGTATCCGTTATCGATAAGCGGAGATACATAGATTGGGTTCAGCCAGATCGTGTCTGCGCCAAGCTTCTGAATGTAGTCCAGACGGGAGCGGATCCCGTTGAGATCGCCGATGCCGTCGTTGTTGCTGTCCTGAAAAGACTGGGGGTAAATCTGATAAATGACGCTGCTTTTCCACCAGTCGGTCGACTTGCCGCGCATTATTCATCCTCCTCGTCATCGTCGGATGCGCCAAAGGACGCGTTGACGTAAACAATTTGCGAGCGGGCTTCCGCAATGGCGGTTTCAATGGCTGCTTCATCCAGAGCACCGCTCTGCGCCTGCAGCGCCAGAGTAAGCACCAGCGGCAAATTCATTCCCGCAAACAGATGCGTATTGGGCCGTTTGAGAATGTAGGGCGCGCATGCCTGGCAGACCGAACCGCCAGGCATGTCGGTAAAGATCAGAATTTCATCGGCCGGATCGACAGGATCGATGACAGCGGCGAGTTCTTCTTCGATGGGGGTGTTGTTCAGGTAGGCGGAAATGTCCGCAATTTCAAGATCGGAAGGGAAGATGTAGTTGAGAGTATCTTTTAAGCCGGAAGCCATAGTGTGATGGCTGGCGAGAATGATTTTGGTCATGATCAGCAGGTATCCTTTCGTAAATGGGGTAAAGAAATGAGAATGCAGAACGATCAGAACGAGAGCAGCTGCCGGAAATTTTATTGAAAGAAAAGCCGGCAGCTGTTTTATTCCGGTGCGCCTTTCCAGAAGGGAAAGACAAAGTAAGGAAATTAAACGGTCAGAATACCGAAGAAGGAGCAGACCAGCGCCAGCGCAATGATGGCGAAGATGATTTGAATGACGCTCATTTTTCGCGAAGAGAGCAGCTTGTACACCGTAAAGGTAAGCAGTGCGGGGAGCAGAGCTGGCATGATCGAATCGAGTACGCCCGTCTGAATGTTCAGAGCCACTTCGCCAAACGCAAATTCCAGACCGACCGTCATATGGATTACGGAAGGAATGAGGGCGCCTACGACGGTCAGCCCCATGATGGAAGCGGCCTGGGTAAACGTCTGCAGTTTGTCGCCTAAAGCAGTAATCAGCTTCAGACCGGATTCATAGCCGAGGTCGAACAGCTTGAAGCGAAGGAACAGGAAGCAGACATTCAGGACCATCCAGATGACGGCGCCGATCGGATTGCCTTCCAGACCCATGTAGGCTGCGATGGATCCCATGATGGTCGGATACAGAACCCAGATCAGGGTGTCGCCGATTCCGGCTAAAGGCCCCATCATGCCGGTCTTGAAGTTCTGTACGGTGTCGAGCGCCTCCAGACCGTCTTTTTCCTCCATGGCCAGCGAGGCGCCAAGAAGAATGTTGGCCATCCAGGTTGTAGTGTTGAAGTACTTGAACTGGTTGTCGAGCGAAGCCCGGTAATCTTCATCGTTCGGATAGAGCTTGCGCAGTGCTTTCTTCAGACCGAAAACGACGCCAGGTCCCTGCTGGCTTTCGTAGTTGAAAACGTTGCAGGCCATGAACATGTAGCGAAATGCAGCAGTACGAATATCTTTTTTGGTCAGCACCCGATGGCTTTCGGCTGCGGGTGCCGGGCTGTTTTCCTGAATAACGGATGGAGTTTCCATGTTTTTACTCATCCCAGTCATCTCCTTCCTCTTCGATGATTGCAGTATCGCCGGCACTCTTTGCGACGGCAGCGGCCGGCTTAGACGATGCGGTGGTGAAGTAATAGTAGGCAAGAGCCAGACCGATGATCGAAACGCCGAGCATCGGCACGTTCAGATAGGCCGATAGTACGAATCCGGCCAGAAGCATGGACAGGTATTTCTTAGCCGGCATAACCTGAAGCAGAAGCGCGATACCGACAACCGGAAGCATGTTGCCCGCGATGGACAGTCCATTGGTAAACCATTCGGGAACAACGGAAAGAATGAAGCTGACGATCTGTTCGCCGAAGATGACGCAAAGTGCAGTTGGCAGAGCGGTGGAAAGCATGAAGATGACGGGTCCAAGCCAGAGAATGCGTTCCATTTTTTTGAAGTTCAGCGCATCGCAGGCTTTTTTGGCTGCGTTGGCTACGTAGGTGTTGAGCAGTTTGGCAAGAACGTCGAGCTGAATGCCGAGCATGCCGACAGGAACGCCGACCGCCAGCGCAACGGCTTTGGCGGAATCGAGATCGCCCGTGGTACGGCAGGCAACGAAGATGCCGACCAGTGCGGCTAGTCCCCAGTTGGGGACGGAACTGCCTCCAATGTTGGCGACGCCAAGGTTCATCAGCTGAAATGTTCCGCCGATCATAAGTGCGGTAGTGAGATCGCCCATGATGATGCCGGCAGGAACCGAGATCATGATGGGAAACCAGGTCATGAGGACGAGCCCCTGCTGGTCAATGACCATCCAGCAAGCGAGCAGGATGATCAGGATAGCCTGTAAAATTTCCATATTCAGTTTCCTTTCTCAGAATGATTGATCTGCGTGTTCAGATTTCCTGGTTTGAATCGACTGCGAGCGCCTCTTTGGCAAAAGGGTGAAGTTGCTTAGAGAGATCCGTCTGGATCGGGACGGTTTTTTCGTCCTTGATGTACGTTTCAAAGGCTTCTTCGCTCTCGCCCGGTACATAGTGGAACGTTACCGGTACGCCGAGCTGCTGCAGACGGCGGAAGTCCTGGACTTCCTTTTCACTGACGGAAACCATCTTTTTCACCGTCTTTTTGCCTTCGCCGTCGAAGAGAATGCCGATGTTGACTTTCGGAATCTCAATACCGTTTTCCTTGAGGGTGACGAGCGTTTCCGGCTCGCGCACAATGACGAAGACGTTGTGGTTGTTGTACTTGCCCGCTTTGAAGTTACGGATGGCGGTTTCGGTGTCGATGATGGACATGCCTGTTCCGGCCGGCTTGCTCATGCGCATCGCCTGTTTCTGGATTTCATCGCCGGATACGATGTCGTCGATGACCATCAGGCGTTTGGCTTTCGTCACTCCTGCCCACTGGGTCACGACGATTCCGTGGATGAGCCGCTGGTCGACTCTGGCTAATACAATGCTCATAATTTTTTCCTCCCTGGCTGTTCGCCCTGTTGACGAGGACAGAATAGAAAACTTCCAGAAACAGGTAAATGGTTTGCAAGGACGTTGGGAAAGCGCTTCAAACTCTGGGTATTTCCCAGGACGGCGGGAAATTTCCCGTTGAAAAAACAGCTTTATATAAAGTGAATAATACGATAAAACGCAAAAACGAAAACGGGGAAAGCCTTTTCTTCCCATGGGCCGAAAACACTGAATCGTCCCGATTCAGGCATAAAACGCCTGCCGCCAATCGTGCAGGCAAAAGCGGGAAAAGAAAAAGAGATGCCAGTCTCGGCATCTCTCAAAGGAACAGATTCTGTTTTATTTTATGGGGGCGGCTTTTCAGGTTTTTCCAGCGGACCAAGGGGTCCGTCTTGATTTTCAAGACGGATGTGCCTCCTTTTTTGACGAATATATGCATGCGGGAAGGGGCGCAAGCAGATCAGCGCGAAAGAGAGCAGGCTCGAAACTGTCGATAACCCGGACTTGGATGGATTACGAAACAGCTTCTTTTGGGAGGTAATTTACCTTTTCTTCGTACTGGCGAAGCTGTCTTGGACTTAAGGAAGAAAGAAATTCGCTCTCGAGCTGCAGGTATTCCTTCAAGTCGAGCAGCACGTGATAAAACATCGCCTGACTTTCAAAATCGCTCTGCTCATCCGGACACAAGGCGCCCTGCCGAATGAGGCGGTCGACGTCTTCAAGCTGCGTTTTTGGCCGGGAAGATTCCGTTACGTGAAAGGAGAGCGTGTCGATAAAATTTGCGGCCAGTTTGCCATGTCCGGGTATGGACTGAATGGCTTTGACATGAGCATGCAGCTGCTTGAGAATCATGCACTGCAAAAGCCGCACTTCAAAATACTGCAGAAACCATTTGTCCCGTTCGTGAAAGGAGTTTTGCGTAAACTGGGTGGCCTGGGCGATGCATTCGTTCAGTTCCTCCTGCAGGAGATTGAGATCGCTGCGCGAAACGTCGGCTTTCTGTTCCTTGCGCAAATACGCCGACACGTCGCACAGGCACGTTTTCAGTTCGGCTTCGACGGCGCCGATTTTTCGATACAGGCGTTCGCGTTCACTCAGCGTCGGCTGCAGAAGATTCAGTCCGAAGGCGATGAGCGTACCGATCATGAGCAGAATCAGCTCATCGATCACAAATTCCGCAGAAAAGTCCCGGTTGATCAGGAAGTGCGCGCCGATGACCGCGTTGACGGAAAGCGTACTTTGCCAGTTGAGCAGATCAAGAATCAGCACGTCGGCGAAAAGAAACAGAGCGTAAGCCAGATACGACTTTTCCACCAGAGGGAAAATGACGGCACAGATCACGACGGTAATCACAAAGGAAACCAGACGCCAGCCGATCAGCTGAATCGTATCCTTACGGGTACGGGCAATCAGAGTCAGCAGGGTAATGGTTCCCGCGGATGCCGCATTGGGAAGCTTCAGAAGCTGACAGACCAGAATGGCGGCGGCAGAACCGATCCCGATTTTGACGGCGGCCGAAAGCGCCTGGCGCCCACGGCGGCCATACTTCCAGAGCTGCGGGCGAATTTTTTCAAAGTTCATAAAAAAAATCTAGCATTCCGTCCCTCTTTTCATAGCGAAAAAATAAGAAAAGCTCCGAAAGCCCATGCAGAACAACGGGTTTCGAAGCTTTGATGTTTTCTCAGTCGATTTTCAGGACTTCGACTTCATCGTAGTCAGGAATCGGAAGGGAAGGGGTGTAGACGTACTGAAAGCTGGACGATCCGGCGGAAGGTTTCATTTCGTAGACATCCGCAAATACGGTCTGCCCTTCTTTTTTGTAAAGAATGTTGACGTGTCCAAAATACGAATTCGGTCTATCGTCGGGCCAGCTTAACGAAAAGGCGATCGTCGAATAGCTGGAATCCCTGCCGTCATCTGTCAGCTGAACGGTGTAGTTCTGATCTCCAAGCTCGCGATATGCTTTCAGCAGGTCTTCGTCGCTCATCGTTCCTTTCTCATCGAGAAAGTCGTAATCGGAGCGCAGGTCGCTTTCCCAAAATCCGTCAACGGAAAAGGACAGATCGTTCGCGTCCAGATCCGTTTTTTCGCTTCCGGACAGGGCCAGCGTCTGATACATCGTATCGACGCCAAAGGGCATATCGATCCAGGTGCAGGCGTCTGCGGAATACGAATTCGGGTCATCTTCTTCTGTTCGGGTGTCGTAGACGTTGATACTCATGCTCTTCGATTTCAGCGTATCCTGTCTGGAAATCTGCAGGGTGGCGAAGCTGACGCCATTGATCTTCTCAAGGTGAGCGACCTGAACGCTTACGCCGGCTTTTTCCAGTGTAAGCACGCCGTCTGCATCGTCCGTATAGGGAAAATCGGAGATGGAAGAGGAACGCATCACATAAACCGGAAGCAGGACAAAGCACAGACCGGCGATAAGAAGCGCAACGGGTGCTGGCTTCAGCGCATGAAGCAGTCTGGAGATCTGATGAAAAGCCGGTCGATTGTGAGCGTTCTGGGAAGCCGTATTTTTTGAGGCGCGATTTGAGGCATGAAAAGAACGGGAGTCCTTTTGCGGCGGCAAAGGCGGCTTCTTTTTTCGTTTGCCAAAATCGTCTGGCGGCATGGCGGCCTGCTGCATAGGCATTCTCCTCTCTCTCCATCCCTTTAAGCACAGGATTCTTCCTTTTCAAACCTGCAGGCAATAAAGACAGGCCGTCTGGACGATTTGGCGTCCGGCGCAGTTCTTTTCGTCTAAGGGACTGCTAAAATGATAGCAGTCCGATCTTTTGAATCGAACGCTTCATCCGAAAGGGGAAGAAAAAAGACCAAAGCTCTGGAAAAAAGGACAAAGGGCTGGTGAAAAGGACAAGGATCTGGAAAGAAAAAGAGGAATTGTCATGGCACAAAGAAAAAACAGTCTGAACAGGAAAAAGGCATTTCACACGTTTGATGAACTTTCTGCGTATGCTGCAGCCGGATATGCGATTGTATTTGGCATCTGCTTTACGTTTTTACTCGGTGTTTTTGACCGGTCGAAAAATTTCTTTGCTTTTCTGTTCTGCATGCTTTCGCTTTTTTACGGCCTGCTTGCCGTAACGCGCTTTTTCAAAGCCATCCAGTCCCATTCGGCCCGCCCTTCGACAAAGCGGTCCGCGCCAGATGCGGAACAAAAGCCTCCGCTTCCTGTCCAGGCGAAAGCGCCGGAATATGAGCGAGAGGTTCCCGAACCGTATCGAAAGCGTCTGGCCATTTTGAAAAAGCAGATTGAACAGGCGGAGGAGAGCGAAAATGCGATCGACCGTCTGATTCAGGATTCCTTTGGCAGCTCCTGGATGTCTGCTTCCCGCTACAAGAGCGTACTGGACGGAGCCAGAGACGTTCTCGAAAAAAACTATGAAAACGCCAGTCAGGCTGTTGAAGTATTCGGCAGTGCCGACGTAACGGAAAAGCGGATCCGCTTTCTGGACAATTACGTGGCGGATTCGACGGATCTTCTCAACCGTATCAACGGCGTGATCGACAAGCTGCTCGAACTGCGCCAGAGCCAGACTTTAAAGGACGGCGACGATCTGGATGAACGGCTCGATGAGCTGTCCAGAACGACGATGCTGTATTCAAATCAGCCAGCGCGCATGCCCTCTGGCCAGAACAAGTAAAACTTACAGGAACAAGAAAATAACAGACACGACCCAGACAGTTTCATTCCGTCCTTCTCGCAGGCAGAGAAGGGACTGGATGGAGCTGTTTGTTTCTGCCTTTCTCTGTGTTTGTCTGCTTATCTGCAATTTTTTCATCGCTCAGTGCGCATTTTTCACCGCTTTTGCTCGTTCTGGACCATCCAGAACCTGCAGGAAATCTCAGAGATCGTACACAATTCCTGCCCCGTTCCAAAAAGAATGACCATTTAAATCCCGATTGGATATCCTAGAAACAGAACGATCATCCAAAATGATCACGAATATGTTTATGAAAACCGATGATCGATTCCCGCTATGCCCGCTATGCTGAGGCTGTTTTTGGAAAGGCAGTAAAAAATTACCCCCTTCGCGAGGGCAGTTTGGCGAGGATCTTATCATTTTTGTGAAATCAGGAAACAGGAGGAGTTTCTACGATGGAAAGCCAGAGAACGATTACCCGACGCTTGGCTTCGGCGCTGGATTCGCTCGAAGACGAATTCAGCGGCCTGTATACAAAACGGGCTGTCACGCTGCGGCAGAAAGCTTTGGAAAAAGCCACCGAATCCATGCGGCCGTCCGCTTTAAAAAAGCTGCTGGATCTTTACGATCGCCTGGGCATTTCGTATTTGCCCGATCAGTCCAATGACTACTATCTTCACCTTACCGACACGTATGCATTCGAGCTGGAAACGTTTGAAGATGTCGAAGCCAGCATGCTGAACAGTCTCTATCGTCGCTTTCAGACGTATGCCACACCCAGTGAATATCTCAAACGCGATGTGGACCGTCTGAGTTTTCCCGAAGATGCAGCCTGGAAGGACGATTCGCTTCGGGTACGCATTCTCCGGCAGTTTGTGAAATACGGCGGATTTCCAAAATCCGCAGGGTTTGGAGGCAAAAACTACCTGCAGAGCTGCGTCCGCGAAAAATCCGGCAATCCGAGAATGACGCTCGAAAACGGTGCGGATTTTCTCGATGACGATGTCTTTGAACCGCTGGCCACTGCAGACAGGCCGGATCTGAAGCCGAAAGGCAAATACGGACTGCTTCGAAAAATCGATGATCTGGCCCGAGGCCGTTTTCGCGTACAGGGCGTTACAGTGCAGATGCTGTACTATTTCGCCATTGTCTATAACATGAGCTACTTTACGAACAATCAGGCGGACTTTGAAATTCTGGATCACGATTCCGATATCGAAATCAATCTGTTCCGGGACTACTACGACAATAACCTCACCCGCTTTTTATCGGAATCCATGACAAACCGGGCAGGCGGACTGGAGTATGTGCCGACCGGCCGCGGCATCAATTACAAGAACTTCGCGGAAATGGTCTATCTCTACTACCTTCGCCAGAACGATCTGAGTCCGGCGCAGAAAATTGAGCGCGCGGAACAGATGATTGACTCGATCCGCAGTGAAAAAAGTAAGAGCGGAAAGTCCGTAAAAGCTATGGAGACGCCGACACAGCAGTATCGAAATTACGTCCGGCAGAGCCCTCTCGCCTCGAATCTGGAAGGACAGGACGCGCTTTCGTGGTCGGAGGAGGATTTTAAAGCGTTTCTTCTCGAAAACTACGACTGCGATATCTACGCGCTGACGGATACTAGGAGAACGCCGACCGTCATGGAACTGGCACAGGAACAGCGCAGTGCCAGAGCGCAGTATCAGGCGATTCTCGATCAGCTCAATGCGCGCGGCGTGGATGCCCAGACGTGCAAAGGCGGTCTGTGGTTTACCGACGTACGCTCCATGCAAAAAGAGGGGATCGGGCTGCTCGAAGAAAAACTGGGCGTTGCGGGCGAAGACGTCAAACAGTTTGCGCGTCTTCTGATCAATGCCAACAATCTGGTCTCTTCTATAGGAAAAGACGGAAAACAGTTCAGAAAGCAGGAAGAAAACCTTTTGCCGGAAGTGCTTCTGGAAGCGCTGAATCCGTCCGATACCGAAGAAGAACCGGATGCGGAAGATCCCATGCAAATCTGGACGGATTTTGTGGCCAGGGTTCGCAATCAGTGTGCAGACCAGAATCTGGATGACAAAGAAATCCTGAACCTGGCCAGAGTTCTGGCCAGGGACAATGGGATAACGGTACCAGAAACTTTGCCGAAGGCAGCCGTACAAAACGGGAAAGCAAACAGACTGGCCAGTTTGAAAAAGCAAGCCGATTCCCAGAAACAGGCCGAAGCTTCAAACACGCAAGAAGCTGAGCCGAAACCAGAGCCCAGAAGCGTGCCGCAGCTTATGGCGATGAGCCGGACGGTTTTGCTGAGTGCCTTCTACTATTTGTTCAACGATCTGCACGCCGTCGATTCCCCCGATATGTGGGCGTGCTACGAAGATCTGTTCAAAGCCTTTAAGCAGCAGGCGGATCCGTATCTGATCGCCGCCGGCTACCAGCCCGTCAGCGGCAAAAATCTGTTCGATGTCCTGCTGACCTTCTCCTCCTACGCCTCCCTGATTCTTTAGCGGCTCCTGGCCGCCCGACAGCACCTTCTGCGTGAGGGAATTTTCCGTTATGTATACGAGAGGAAATTCTCTGTTATGTATATCGGTTATTTAGATCGGTTGCTTATATCGGTGGCCTTGCGGACGGTTCTGTCTTTCGCCTTTCTTTTTCGAAACAACCGGCTCTGCCGCCGCGGCAGTTCCTGGCGAAGAAGGGAGATGTCTGTGGAGGAAGAAAAATGCTGTTTTGGATGTCGGATCGCGGTACGCGTCATATCCAGGAAAAGAAAGACTGCGAAGACTGCCTCGGCGCGGCAGTGGAAGAAAATCGTGTCGTTTTGGCACTGGCGGACGGAGTCAGTACGTGTAAAAAAGCGGCGAAAGGCGCAAAAATCGCGGTGCACACGCTGCTCGATCTGCTGATGGATCTGGATCTGACCCGGCCGGCCGGTCTTCAGCGCCAGAAAATCTTTGAGAAAGTGTGGAATGCCCAGCGACTGGAAGCCGAAAAAACCGGATGCAGCGTAGAGGACTATTCGTGTATATACGCCGCGCTTCGATACGACCGGGATACGGATCGTCTGTTTTATCTCTCGCTTGGCGATGCGATGATCCTGGCGATGGGAGAAGAAACCGATCGGGGGCTGCTGGTCATGCCGGCTTCGAAGCAAAACGGAACACCCGCATCGACCACAGTGCATGGCGAGCGTCTCCTTCAGATCGGACACGTCTGCGGCAAGCCGTATACGTCAATTCTGCTTTGTTCGGATGGAGCCTGGTCTTTACTGTACGATCGCAACCGCATGAAAACCGAGGCTCGAAAGCTCATAGAATCCGAAAACTTCGAGGGAATTACGGGCTATCTGAAAAAAGGAAACGGTGTGGACGACTGTTCCTTTTTAGCGCTCCAGCTCGAAAACTGGATAAGGGCATCGAACATACGACCGGCACGACGGCACGCCGGTTTGTGTCGATATAAAAACGCCGGCCCAAATGCGGCTGCCTATCCGGGGCCGGGAAATCGAATAGAACGTATTCTGGTTCGTCGAAGCCCAGAGTCACCGGTTTTTGCTGATTTTTCGGGGGACACGATCGCAAAAGCCGGCACCTGGAGGCTTCAGGCCGACGGCGCGGTTTCTTATTCGCCTTTTGAAAGAAAGCAGAAGCCGGAGAGCCGCCGAATACGCAGAACCATTTTGCTGCAGGGCGAGGGAAGCATGCCCCTGTAGAAGCATGTCGCTGTAAAGGAAAACCGCCAGCAGCTGAAAAAAAACGGTCGTCCGGGGACGGACAAAACGCACCGGTGCGAGAAGACTTGAAAAGAAACTTGAAAAGAAAAGGAAAAAAAGCTGACTGAGAAGAAGGCCGATATGAAGGCCCAAAAGAATACCAAAAAGAATGCGGGAATGGGTATGGAAATTCGAAATCCAAATGAAATCCGGCTGGTGCTGTATTCCAGACAGAGCGAGGAGCGGCTGTGCCGGGTTTTTCATATTTGTTCAAAACTTGGCGAAGGAGCTTTTTCTACGGTGTACGAAGCTTATCACGAGGAAAGTTTTCGCGGGGTACTGAAACAGTACGGACAAAAGGGCGAGAGTGCAGATTTTGTCGATCCGCTGCTTGCCCCGTACTTCCTGCTTCGGGAGACGCTTCAGAAAGGAAAGTCGCAGGATCTGGCGAACTTTCTGCCCTTGTACGAAATTTATGAAGAAGAAGGACAGAAAGGCAGCTTCTGGATCTGGATGCCGGCTGCCCGCGTCGTTTCGTTCGCGGATCTTTGCCGCTCCATTCGTCAGTCGTCGAAAACGGCGAGTGAAGTTCTGGAACTGCTGCTGACCGCGATCGGTTCGCTTTTGCGCGGCGTGCAGTCGCTTCACGAAAGCGGAATGGTTCACCGGGATCTCAAACCGGCCAACTTCGGCATCCGCAAGCACAACGATACGTATCTCTCGCAGGGCGTCTGCCTGTACGATGTGGAATCGATCTGTTCGGTTTACAAACCAGGCCTCATTGTCACGGGAACGCCAGGCTATATGGAACCCGAAGCGCTTTGGGAAGATCCAAGCAATCAGACCGATCTCTATTCGATTGGCGCCATTTTGTATAACGCGCTGATTTTTACCGAAGAAGACAGCGAACACGGAAGAACCCCGGATGGAAATCCGGCAGGCTGTACGTTTGGTGCGGTGTATGCCGAACTGAAAAATTCCCGGCTCTTCGCGGATCCGGCTCTGAAAAATGCATCGCGCCTTTTACGACAGCTTGCGCAGATGATCAGCCGGGCTCTGGCGCCTCGCGCGCGCCGCTATCCTTGCGCGGAACTGATGCTCGAAGATCTGAACGCCATCTTATCCCGCGTGCGGCAGATGACGCGGCGCAAAAAGCAGCAGAGCGCGCTCATTTCGCTCGAACAGTTTTTTCAGGCGTCTTCGAGTTCCCGCTTAAGAGGACTGGAACCGCTGCGCCATCTTCATGCGCATCTGTTTGAGCTGCCCGTCGGCCGGCAAAATCCCCGATTGAACGGGAAAACGCGCCGGGAAAACCGGGTCATGCTGATCGGGTTTGGCATTTTCAGCGAGCTGGTTATCGATCTGCTTTTGCAGATGATTCAGTTTGAGGAAAACCCAGTAGAAATTCTGATTGTCAGCGAAGATCCGGAAGAATTTGAACGGTACGTAAAAGGGCGGCCGGGTCTTCGGGATTTCTTCGGTCTCATTTACGAAACGCCTTTTGGAACCGTGAAAAAATCCGTTCCCGCAAATGCTTCGTATGGAACCATTCGTTTTTATCCTCTGCACCTCGATTTCATCGGGGATACGCTGTTCGATCTGCCGGGAAGACTGCAAAAAGACGTTCTGCATTCGGATTCCGTTTTCATTGCGCTCGCACGGGATACCAGAAACCGCAATCTGGCTGCTTCGCTGAGCGATCTGTGTGCACAAGAGAACGTCCTTTGCGATATTCGCTTTCATCAGCAGTTTCCTGAGGGCCCCTACGAGCTGGCTGTGTGGCAGGAAAACGAAAAAGAACCGGATTTTACATGTTCGAGTATGGAAGCCTTGCCAATCCGAACGGATGCAGAGTTTTCCAAAGACGAAGAAAAACTATGCCGGCTGCTCGATGAGCTGGCGTTTAATGCCCATCTGTTATGGCAGCGCCAGAGCATGCCGGATCTGGAAGCTGCCAGACGCGAATTTGAAGATCCTTACGCGTACTATTCGTCTTTATGTACCGCTATGACTATTCCCGCAAAGCTGGCGGGATTCGATCTGACGCTCGATCTACAAAATCCGAAGGACGTACTTTCCGAATTTCGAAAACGCCTGTCGGATCCGGTGTATGCCCAGGCCAGACAAAATCTGGTGTGCGCGGAACATCGCCGCTGGATTGTCGAAAAGCTCTGCCGCGGCTGGAGCCGGCTGGATGATCTGGACGCCTGCATTCCGGGCAGAACGTACGACCATCACGAGCACCATCTGCTGCTGGTGGATTCCACGCCCAGTCTGACGCTTCAGAACGGAATCTGGAAAGAGCGGTCCATGTGGGATCAGGCCGATGAAGCACATCTGGCTTTACTGGATGATCTGGATCGACGCTCGGTGGAAGTGCACCAGCACCATTTGCGAAAAGCCAGAGACGTGCGCGCCTCGGCTACGCCGTTTTCTCTGGGACTGGAGGAACTGGAATCGATTGCCCGCGCAAACGAAACCGTCTGGTCGGCGTTTTTCGCCTGGAAAAGCTGCGTTCTGGAAATCTGGAATGGGGAGCAGAAAGCCAGCGGGCCGTATAAAAAGCACACGGGCATCCTGAAAAAAGCGCTCGCTAAGCTGGATCCGGCGCAAGCCGTGCGTGCAGCCGATATCCTGAACCGTTTTGAACAAAGCTTCTGGCCGCTTGCCGCCTGTCACGATTACAAGGACTGGAAGATCAACGATTTAGTTCTGATTGATGAAATTCCGTTTCTGCTCGATTTCAGCAGCGAACATCAGATCTGGATGGAACTTCGTTTGGAGTACGTGGAAGATATTCTCCATACGCTTTTTGCGTTTGAACCCCGTCAGCTCCGGATGGTCTGCGCTCCAAAAAATCAGGAAGAGGCGAAACGGGACTATGCGCTGGCTGTGCAGATTGCCCGCCTGATGCGCACCCGTCATCAAAGTCTTCAAATCGATCTTGTACTTCTGAATGAGGGAGATTCAACAGCGTTTTTGCCCATTTCATCTTCGAGGTGCGGTCCGGTATACACCGAAACCGAAATGGATGGAGAAGTTCCCGTCTATATCCTGAATCCAGACTGCTCGGATGAAGCTCTCGATCGGGCATCGGACAGGAACAAAACGGAGGAAAGCGGAAGCATCGAAAACGATGCAGAAGCCTTCGTTTCAAAGCCTTCGGTTTTAGCCCGGATGTTTGTGCAGAGATTTGAGAAAACCGGACCGGCAGGAAGCCTGCTGGAAGGTCTCGTTCAAAGCGGCAAAGCGTATCGTTTAAATACTGTAAAGTCCCTCCAAGAAGACAATCTGGATCCGGATCTTTCAGACTGTCCGGAACGCGATTCTCTCCAGCCGGAATGTCTCAATGAAAGACCCTGCATGCAGGATGAGGAAGTCATGAACTGGCTGGGTCTGAAAACCGGTCAGCCGGCGTTTGCGCACTATGAAGGCGACGAAGAGCTGTGGGCGATTTATTCCGAAAATCCAGCGGCGTGGACATCGCTCTGTGAACTGCTTTCCGCACTTTCCGTACACATTTCGCCAATCGTCTTTGATGATCACGCTCTGGCCCCAGCCCATGAGCGAATGCAGGTTTACGCCCTGCCGGAAGCCTGCCGCCCCGCCCTAAAGCGCATTATGGATGCGCTGAAACAGGCGCATCTCATTGAAGAAGAGAGCGGTCTGTATTCCCGCTACGTAGAATCGCTCGAATTTCGCGCAGTATCGCCTTTTGATCTGAAGGAAAGCTTTGCGCGTCTGTTCTGGAATTTCCGTCTGGTCATGGACGAACATACGGTTCAGATCGAAAAAGCTGCAAATAGGGAAGTGAAGGTTGCGCTGGATCCGCTGGATCTGGAAACCAGCCACCTGGAAGAAGAGCTTTCGCGTCTGGAAAGTCAGTATTCGCCTGAGATTGTTTCGTCCTGCCGGGCGTGTCTGGAACGGCTGATTCAGAAACGGCTTCTGATTTCGAGCGGATGGACAAAACCGCTCGAAGCGGGTGCGCCTTTGCGCTTTGTCTCGCACCGTCTGAAGCAGCTGCTGAGCAATCCGGTTGCGATCCTTCGTGCCCGTCTCGTCTCGCATCTGCACATGACTTCAAAGTACGACGATTTTATGGGCGGCATGTCCTTTGAATCGCGGGAAGGCAACCTTTCTTTGGACAGACCGGCCGAATTTGACTGCCTGCTGATCAAAGGTCTTCGTTCGGTTTTTGTACGCGTGATCGATACGGCAAACCAGCCATCGTCTGCCGATCTGAAAACGATCGATCAGCTGATGGCGCGCGGACATGGCCTTTGCCGGATGGTGTATGTACTTTGCTCGCCATATGCCTGCACCAGAAGGGAAGAACCGGTTCAGAGGGATGCTCTGGAGCGTGCCGGCGATCTCGATTATGTGTATTTTCTTTCGGCCGGCGCGATGGACGAGCCCGATACGCTGGAGAACCTTCCGGAAAAAATTGTCGAAGCGTTCAAGTAAAAAACGGATGTATACCCTTATGATTTATCTGCTTTTCTAACAAACCCCCGAAATCGGTGTGAAACGGATTTCGGGGGTTCCGTTTTCTCTGGCTATGTCTTTTCACTAGGGAGCACTGCATGCTTTTACCCCCGTAAAATGCAAAGGTCCGCCATTTCGTATAGTAAGTGTCAAACAATCGACGGGTATACGCGAGACTGAATATTAGATACGCTAAACGGGATCCCTTTCGAGATCCCGCTTGGCGTATTTTTTATTCTTCATCGTTTTCTTCATACTTCGGATCCGG
>NZ_JAHDSX010000046.1:0-17698 GCF_020969955.1 Allobaculum fili
TCCGAAGTATGAAGAAAACGATGAAGAATAAAAAATACGCCAAGCGGGATCTCGAAAGGGATCCCGTTTAGCGTATCTAATATTCAGTCTCGCGTATACCCGTCGATTGTTTGACACTTACGTTTTTTCTCCCGCTGTCCGTGGTTCCGAAAGTTTCCACAAAGAAAAGGACCGGCATCTGCTCATGGATGAGCGGATTGCCGGTCCTTATGCATTTGCAAAATCACTCTGAATCTGCACAGGGCCTGATTTCTGTGCAGTACGTCCTGAAGATTCAATTCTTTGATTCATCTGTCCGGATTGCCTGCACGGTCTGTACAAACCGAAATTGGTTTTGTGTTTCTTTTTCGGGATTTTCCTGTGTCCTTACGTGCTCTTCAGCACTCTACAGGATCAGGAGCAGCTCCGATTATTTTGGAAGCTCGCCGAGATGCAGGCGCAGATTGAGAAGCGCCTGGTTGAGCGCTTTTGCGGCTTCGTCGATTTCTTCCTGGCTGTCGTGCTGAGCAAGAACGTCTTCGCCGGCATCGACTGCTTTGGCTAAGGCATCCCAGCCTTTGGCAAAGTCGTCTTCTGTAAGTGTATCGGCTTTAGCGAGTGCGGTTTTCAGCAGGGTGGTATCGAAGAGTTCCGGTACGACTGGAGGCATGATCGTATTTTTGATCAGTTCGTCGGTCGGACGTACAACAACTTCCTGAATGGCAGCAGCTTCGCCGGCACTGAGGTCGAGACGTACGGCTTTGATTCGTTCGTTGATATCGAAGCTCTTGTTTTCTGCATCGAGCGTTCCAGCTTCTTTCCAGTTTCCGTCATACGTCTGCACGCTGACTTTGGCATTGGACACGCCGCTCTGCAGGATCTGCAGGGTTTTCACGCTGGTGATTGCGGAGAGGTTGTAAATCACATAGTCGCCCTCTGCCGGGGTTTCTACGGTAAACGCGGTATTGAGGTTGACGTCGCACAGCGATCCGATATTTCCGGCGGTGTTGGTCGAACCAATGTTCAGAGCTGTATTGCCGCCGGTCGATCCGCTCTGCTGAACGTCGATTTCATAAACCTGAATCCAGTTGGAATCGTGAGCCTGCGCCGCAACGAAGCGGACATAGCGAGCCTTTTTGCCGCCGACTTCAAAGCTGGCCTTAGCCTGAGTGTTTGATCCGCTGGTAACGGATTCGTAGCTGGCTACCGGGAGATCTTCACCGACCGTTTCCCAGACAGCGCCGTCTTCTGAAATCTGCAGGCGTGTAGAAGAGAAGCCGTCAATTCCGTTTGCGGCGCCTTTCGGGTTGCCTCCAAACAGGATGGACGCGGTTCCGACTGGAACTACAGTTCCTAAGTCAACCTGGAAATAGTCGCCGTTTGAAGCCGGAGCGTCGGACCAGTATTTTGTGGACGTATTGCCATCCACCGCATTGGCTGGTCTGTAGTTTTCATAGTACGAACCGTTGCAGACGTTGGTGGAAGCTGTCATCTGTTCGATCGGTTTGAACATGCCTTCGGCACTGATCACGAAGTTTTCGAGAACGAGCGGTGTCGTTGATTCGTTCACAATGCGGACATAGGTAACGTCCATGTTATCCATGTCTTCAGTAAAGGTTGTCCAGTCGCATCCGTTTGGCGAATATTCCAGACGGGTATTTTCCGGAAGTTCTGCAGTGAAGCTGCTGATCTTGGTCAGTTCGCCAAAGGAGAATCCGGCATAGCCGCCGTAGCCAAGGGTCGCACTGAAGGTGGCCGATGGCGAACCGGCATCATCAGAAATGGTTCCGGTAATTTCCGGATCCGAAGAAATCAGATGCGGTTCTACAGATACATTGAGCGCAGAGCGGAATGCGGCCTGCATTTTGGTGCTTACGCTTCTCAGGAACGGCTTAATGAACTTTTCGCAGATTTCTGCGGTTGTCTTTGTCATGTTTCCGTTGCGATCCATGGAATTCACTTTTAAAGCGTCGACCTCCGTAAGCAGACTGGAAACGGTTGTCTGGGCTGTGGTCATACCTTCAGCGTTCAGATCGAGAGCAGCCAGGAATCCATCCATGGCAGCCTGTCCAGCCTGTCCAAGCTTTTCGTAGCCGTCCAGATGTACAGAAATATCTCCCAGAAGGAGTTCGTCGTCCATGCCTTTCAGCTCGACGGCATCGTCTTCCATCTGTTTAAATTCGGCTTTCAGATCCATAACCGCTTCGCGGATTCCTTTGCCTGAAGCAATAGCTGTGTCAAGAGCCGTTAATTTTGGCTGAAGTTCCTTAGATTCGCCGACTTTAATGTCTTCAAAAGTATGTCCGCTGGTGTTGTCTGCGAAACGGGCAAATGCAGCGGCATGTTCTTCGCCGGCCACTTCCTTGATGGCGCGCAGCCAGGATTCATGCGACTGGAAACCCGGGGTATTCCAGGAGTAATCCGCGCCCTGATACAGGGCAACTTTGGAAGCCTGCGCCTGGTTCATCGGGTTCATATAAAAGCCGGCCAGTCCTGTGACATTCGGATCCACGAGGGAGGCATCGAGTTCGCCCATGAGCAGGCGTCCATAGCCCATATCGTTTACTGGATAGTTGAACCAGAAGGCTAACGGCTTATCGTAGCCGACATTGTTTTTTGGGCCGTTGAAGGAATTGGCTCCGCAAACACCGCCGGTATTCAGACCGGTCCACATCAGGGTAACGTCGTCATCGAGCGTATCCAGGAACGGTTTCAGGTAGGTCTGCCAGCTCGAGCCCCAGCCGTCGGTATAGCGCTTGGCTACCGTCAGCATGTTTCTTACGTCTGGATGTTTTTCCTTCATGTAGGCATTGACGCGGTTGATGATCGTCGCCTGTTCGGTACCTTCATTGTTTCCGCCCAGGTCGTCGTAGGAAATACCAAACTGTCTTACGCCAAGGGAATACAGCTGTTCCAGTTTGGCAATCAGCTTGTTGTAATCCTCGTCACCGCTGTAGTTGAATCCATTGCCTGGATGGACGCACCAGATAAAGTGCAGGTTGTTTTTCTGAGCTTCTTCTACGAGCTCATGAATCTGCTGCGCCTGATCTTCTGGATACAGATCTCTCCATCTGTCCTTGTGATACGGGTCATCTTTTGGCGCGTAGATATACGTGTTCATCTTGAACTTGGCGGTATCCTGGATGATTTTCTTTCGGTTTGCGAATGTCCATGGGATACCGTAGAAGCCTTCAATGGCTCCGCGCAGCAGCATATCCGGATAGTCGGAAATGGAGACTTCCGCGAAGCGGCCGTCTTCTGTGGTCTGCTCAAGGAGCTGACCGAGGGTCAGGACACCGTTATACACACCGTCCTGATCGTGACCGGTAATGACGATCGTGCCTTTGGAATTCACATCATTATCGGATACCAGAGCATAGCCCTGTTCTTTTGTGGTGCCTTCGAGCGTGCTGTCGCACTCGTCGCAATGGTCTGCGTCATCGCTCAGAAGAATTGTTGCATGGTCCGGGGAAACCTGGTCCGTCACCTGATAGGAAACGCCAAGATCGTCAAGAATGGTTTTCAGACGGTTAAGCGTAACTTCATTCTTTGTGCCGTGGACAACGATATCGACCGTTCCCTGCAGCTTCATGCCTTCCGTTCCGTCATATTCCAGAGACTGGGGTCTTGGATAGACCGAAACTTCAGCGGGTTCCTGATCCTGCTTCTCTGCAGCTGTATTCGCCAGCACAGAGACTGGACCGCACACCGTACCGGCCGTAACGCTCAGCGCCGCAAAGGTCGTATACAGTCTGCTCCAGGATTTTTTATTCTTTTTCATTCCAATCCTTTCTTATCCGCGTCCAGATGTTCTTCCGCCTGCCCTTATTCATGGCGGAAACGCTCTGTCGGCGGATCGCCTTAGACTTGCGTCTTTTCGTACAGAAAAAATGATATTCATCTCGCATTTTCTTTTTGCCCGTTGCTTCGATCGAACCGAAAATGCAAAAAGGCCATAAACGATAGGAAAAGGCCATAAACAATAGAAAGAACAGTCCCCAGGACGGCACAACGATCTGCCCGATCGGCCTGCCTGCTTTCTGTTCCTGTTTTTTCTCTGTATTCGCATTGAGGGAGGGGGATGCGAAAATCGCATTCACGCCGGACGCCCGATGTCCGGTCTGCCCTTTTGCTTTGCTGTTTCCAGAATTTCCCTTGGGAAAATCTGTCGCTTATCGCTCCCAGAAAATTGGCCCGTCTTTGATACGGCCCCCTTTTCTGGACTAGAACAGAAGAAATAGATGTTCAGCTTCCCTCAGAGTCCATCTCCAGTCTAACGATTTTCGTTTGCCTTTCCAATACGATCGGGCAAAAAATGTTACCCCTTTCAGTCATATATCCAAATCCAAGCATAATAATTATAAACTCGTTGCAATTTTCGATTTACATATTCACAATTCATTCCGCAGCTTTCTTATTTATCCGGTGTATAGAAACAAACAGGACAGACCACAATTGCTGAAATGAAACTCAGCGTGTTGCAGTCTGTCCTGTTCAGCAAAACGATTCTTCGAAAATCGCGGAGAGAATTTCCGTATAATTAAGCCCTGGCTGCTGGCTTTGCGGACTAGGCTGCCAGTTTTGCGTACGCGTTTTCTATTGAAAAAGCCCGTCCAGCTTTCTGACTGAACGGGTCAGAGTTACAGAGTTTCATCCGATTTGGAAATTGGGATTATTCGGTCAGACCGTAGAACAGATCCTGATCAAGGTGTTCCCAGTTCCATCCGGCCTGAATCAGGTAATCGCGTTCTTTATCCGTGCTGGTGTAATGGTGTGCCCCTGCCTGGGTCTTCGCGGATAAGCCTGCGCTCGGGTTGTAAAGGCGGTGGATGACTACGCTGTGTTCATCATCTGCTTTAGCGGACATGAACTTGACGCCTTCATTTTTCCAGCCCAGTTTTTCGAGTGCTTCGATTTCCTTCTTGTTGGCGGTGTAGTGGTGTTCACCGGAGTTGCTGTTGTAAAGTCTTACCATTTCAGTGCCTTCTACTGGGGCAATCCAGGCAATGCCTTCTTTATTCCATCCGATGGAGCCGAGTACATCGTATTCGCGCTTGTCGGCGGTAAAGGGGTGTTCCCCGTTGTTCGGGTTATAAATGCGGTAGATGTTCTGACGCAGAGAATTCATGGCTTCCTGGAGCGCATCCCTGGCGTTCAGAAGCTCTTCTTCGGTTGTCTTCTTATTGGCAACGGCATCTTTGGCTGCCTTGAGGGCATCGGAGAGTGCCTGATAGGACTTCTCGGTGTAATTGCTGCTGTTTAAAGCACCGGCTTCTTCAATCAGCTTCTGCAGATCGGTTCTGCCGTCGTATTCCGGAATTTCGAACTTTTCCTGAGACGTCGTGTTGTTTCCGGTTACCACGTTCTGATACAGCTGGTAGTAAGCGGAAGCGGACCAGGAGAAGTTTTTCGTATGGAGGCCTTCACCGGTTTCCGGGTTGTAGTTTTCGCGGATGGCGCCATCGGAAAGCAGACCTTCTACGTTTTCAAACAGCTTGCGGGTCATCTGACTGGCTTCACTTTCGTAGCCGTAGTTCTGCAGAGCTTCGACGCCGAATAATGCCTGGTCCATCCAGACCGGTCCTCTCCAGTATCTGGACGGTGCATATTTGTCGTTGTCCTTGGAAGCCGTCGGGAACGGAACATTCGTATTGAATTTTCCTGGATCCATCATATTTTCGACAACGTGCGCGGCTTTGTCGGCCGGTGCCAGTTTGGCCCAGAGAGGAATCCAGCCTTCGGTTCCTTTGCCGCGGTTTACAAGCAGCTTCTTAACGGAGCCGTCTTCGTTAGTCTGCAGATCGTAATAGAATCCGGTTTCTGCATCATACATTTTGGTATTGATGTAATCGCCAAGTTCTCTGGCTTCTTTTTCGTAAACTTCCGCATCCTGCGTATAGCCGATTTCATCAGCGATTTCCGCAAGGAAGCCTTTTTTCTGCGTACAGGTAAGCGTTCAGGTCAACGGATTCCTGGTTGATCGTGTAGCCGATCTGATCGCCTTCATCGTTGCGAACGGTGTAAACCTGAATACCGATATCGTCCTTGCCGTTTCCTTCAATATCAAAACGGGTTGCGTTGTCCATTCCGCTTTCCCATGCAGCCGCTTCAAGAACCGCTTCGGGGCAGACGACTCTTTCGCCGTTCTTGTCGAGAACCTGTCCGTCTTCGCCGACAGTTCCAACGCCTTCAATAACGGTTCCTACCGGGTAGCCGTAGCCGGCCCAGTCGTAGCAGACTTCATGAACCATGCCGCCGTATTCGGCAACACCGTTCTTATCAATGTCACGGTTGGTGTACCACCAGTTGTGATAGGCTTTCAGCTTCGGATACATTTCCTTGAGGAATTCCTTGTCGCCTGTCTGACGGTAGACGTTTGCAACGGCCCATGCAGCCAGAGGCAGCTTGGAGTTGCGTTCGTTCCAGTTGCCGCCGTCTCCTCCGCGGTCTTCGTTCTGGTTATAGAAAATGCAGTCGATGATGGCGCCGGCATCCTGCGGACGGACTTTATCATCGTCCTGGATCTGGTAGTCAAAGAGGGCTCTGACGTTGTTTTCCGCAAGGTCCTTATCAAAGACAGCGGTCGATACAACCTGTTTCCAGGAATCCCACGCCCACATGCCAACGAACCATTTATAGGACATGGACGGTACAACGCCGTCATGCTTCAGAGCACCGGCAGCGGAGAATCAGTTGGTAGTCAGCGTTTCAATGCATTTTACAGCTGCGCGCTTGTAGGGGGTTGTTGCATTGTTTCCGTTTTTGAAGATGGTATCGACATAGCCCTGCCAGCGATCCGTGTTGGCTTCGAAGGCAGCGTCCGGATTGGAAAGGAACGTATGACTCTGCGCTTTCTGTTCGGTTCTTTCTTCATCGGTAAATGTCCAGGACTGTGTCTGGTTAACTGTGTAGGACTGGCCGGCAGGAATAGTAACCGGTTCTTCCTTTGTAATGGTGTAGGAAAGCTGATCGTCAGAAACGGTAACATCGAGATCCTTCTGGTCGAGAACAATGTCGAAGGAGTTTTCGCTGGTCGTCATGTAGTTCCAGGTGCTTCGAATATCCTGGAAGTTCACTTTGACGCCGTCTTTCTCAGCAGAGAGGGTTGCACCTGTCTTGCAGTTGGGGTTATTCGCATACTGCCACCAGGAGAAAATGTGACCATCCCAGGACAGTTTCAGTTTCAGATCGTTTTCCGAATGGTTCTGGATTTCCGCTTTGATCAGTGCGGTTCGGTTGTTCGCAAAAATCAGATTCCGAACGAGGGAAAGATCTTCACTGATTTTGTAAACCTGTTCCAGACGCCCTGGATAATAGGCGGTTTCTGGCTGAATCTTGCTCAGATCAATATTCGTCACGGTATTGTTCTGATCGACAAGAGCAAGATCGATCTTGTTGATCGAGTCGGACAGATTGACCGGATACTCTTCGGCAACAATGACCGGTCCGGCAAATCCTCCGTGGGTCTGGGTGGCTTCTTTGTTGGGGAGATAGTAGCCGTTCCATGCCCCCTGGTCCGAAAAGTTGTTAAACCAGTTGGTGCTGTAAGAGCCATAAATCACTTCGGTCGGATTGGCATGGATGTCCAGCACGTCTTTGAAATCAGTCAGGGGCTGACTGTAGTCAGAACTGTTCTCCTGAGCAAAAACAGTCTGGAGCCGTGCGACCTGTACGCCGAAGCAGGCCATAGCGCCTGCCAGCACAGCGGACAGGCAGCGTTTCACAGTGTGTCTGTAGTTCATGTGTTTTTCCTTTCTTTCACTCTCTTTGAAAAGGCATTCCTAATCAAATATATTTTCGGCAGATATGTAATCCCTTTCCATTCGAATCTATACTTCCGTCCGTAGACATTTTCGTCAACCTGTGTTTGATGAATGTTATCTTTGTCAATTTAATGCGGTAACGAATTTTAAAGCTAGTCGAATCTGGTCAGAAAAGTTTGCTTTTTCCGGGATTGTTTACTTTGAAAGGTGCAAGATCCCCACAGCATCCGCATTCTCCCGCAAGCAATTCTCCGGCCAGAAAGAGCCGAATTTCTTTTCCTGAAACGATTCGTTTGAAAAAAAGTCCAGCCGCACGCCAGAGTTCTGAATGGCGCAATTGTTCCATTAAAACAGATTGCGGTCCGATGCGAAAACGCATTCTTTTTCTGGACTGCGGCAGTCGATCTGGGTTCCAATGGTCGGAAGCCCAATCCGTTTTGCTTCCTGATTTTTCCAGACGAAAAAGACGCAGTGCAAGGACTGTAAATCCTTAACACTGCGTCTTTTCGCTATTTCTTTTCAAACTGGACTCAAATCAGCCGTCGACTCTTGCCGACTATCTGGCATCCAGTTCGATCGCCTGTTTCAGAATGGCTTTCTGTTCCTTGTTTTCCGCCAGAGCGAGCAGTTTCTTCCTGTGTACTTTCAGGCCGCTCTCTTTTAACGTCAGCGGAATTTTGGTCGGCTCCAGGCCGGCTTTCAGAGAAGCGAGTGCGTCTTCAAATGTCGTCACCTGCGTATCACTGCCCGTATGCTGGGCGAGCGTGTTTGCGATATGAATGACTTCGTTCTTGTCGGCATCCTCAAGCGTATTCAGCCATGCGAAGAAGAGAACGGACTGTCCGGTGCCGTTTGGAAGAGAGTCATTAAAAGCGATTTTTTCGCCAATCGGCTCCACGGGGTTTTCCGGAAGCTTCAGATCTTTATGGGCATGGCAGCCGATACTGAACAGCTGGGTTCTTGCCTCAATATCGCCAATATTGCGCGAAAGCGCAGCTGCGGTATCGACCAGTTTTTTCAGCAGTTCCAGAGCCTGCGTTTTCTGTTCATCTTTTAACACCAGACTGGCGAAAAAGAGGCGGGCGTACAGGATAAAAATCTGGTTCATCGTCGGATAAAACGGATACTGCGACTCACAAGGATCCAGAATCGCAAAAGTACTCTTGAAAAATGGAGAAACCATCGTATGCCGCTTTCCGCCGCGAACGAGCGTGCACTTCTGGCCTAATTCACTGCCGGAAGCTGGATCGGTCAGAACCGCACCGATCACCGCTGCTTTCTTCAGTTTCTTTTTTCCATTCCAGAGGTCCTTGAGATCGCCTTTGACGCCCAGCCCGCCGGCGATGCCTTTTGCACACTGCAAAGTCGATCCGCCGCCAAGCGAAAGAATAATGTCGCACTTTTCCTTACGGGCAATTTCAACACCGCGTACTACGGAATCGTACTTAGGATTCGGCAGGATCTGTCCCATATTGGCATGAGGGAATCCCGCTTCATTCAAAAGGAGACGTACGGTCTGCAGCAGGCCGTCTTCCACAGGCCGATGGCCGTGAACCAGAAGGACTTTCGTTCCGTATTTTCTGAGTATTTCTGGCAGTTCATTTAAAGTCGACGCGCCGCTTCGAACATCGGTAGTAATTGGAGTTTTTGACATAACTGTATTCCAGCCGGCTGCTGTCCATTGGGATCCAGTTCCCCGTAGAAGAATAATAAAGACCGTTTTTCAAAAGGCAGCGAAAAACGTATACAGACACAAAAAGATCGGAAAGAACCGATTCATTCGTACAGCCGACTGACCTTTCTTTATATCAATTCTGACAAATGCGTGCAGAAAAGCCCGGTTCATACCCGACTTTTCCTGACTCCATCTTTGTAAAAAGAACCCGAGGAGGATTCTATTTCTGTCCTTTTCGATAAATCGAACAGGATTTGAAGCGATACAGTTTTCAGATTTTTATCGCCAGAATAAAAGCCAGAGTGAGAAAAAGCCAGAGTGAGAAAAGGAGAAGGACAAAAATTCATTTATAGGCAGGCTATAAAAAAGAGCCACAGAGTGACTCCTCCAGTGCAGTCCGGAAACATGCACCTTTCTCGCTCACAATAATCCTTAGTCTCAGCTTCCGATTCCACCTTTTTTGAAGTGTTCTCTCCAAAAAGAGTAAAAGATCACGAAAAACAGTTTTCTTTTCGCGCGCTTTTACCTGCATGCCATCAATTCAGACAGCCACTAAGCGGCAGAACGTTTAAAGCGGTGTACATTCTTCGTTGATCCCTTCATCCAAAAATCCCTGGTTCATGCATGAATAGAAAAATTTTGCTATTCGCTCATCCGATTTCGTTATTTTCATTCGTGAAAAGCACTCCAAACGTTTTCGCTAATCAAAACCGAGCATTTTGATTAGCGAAAACCATTCAGGCAGTCCGCAAAAATGAATTTAGCCAGAGAAGGCTGTGCACGGCTTTCCAGAACCGCTGTGACTTCCTGTGATTACGCAAAAGGGACTGTCGTCCTGCTGATACGAATCATCAGCGGGATCGACAGTCCCTTCGTTTTTTTCTTTTAAAGCCTTATTGAAATCGAGCAGTTTTGGAGAGAGGGGATTGGCATGAGCGAACGAAGCGGAAGGAAGGAACGGAAAAGAGGCGTATTTTAGATAACTCTCTTTTCCTCTTCCATTTATCCTTTATTCCTTCGAATACCCTTTATTCCTTCAAACGATCCCTACGATCGTTCCCGACTCTCCTTTCCTTTTGCTTATTCCGGCTGCTTGCTTATTCCGGCTGCCTATTCACCTTTCAAAGCGCCAAGCGCGGACGCTTTCGGTGTTTTGCGCAGAGCGAGAATCGCATCGTTTACCGCTTTGGCTTTCGCATTGACTGCTTCCTGCGTGGTCGGCGTCGTGATGAGAGCCTGTGCTTCGCCAAGCAGAGCGTTGAACGCGGTCTTTTCGGCTTCGGTCATGTGGAAATCAGCCAGATTCAGCTGGGCGCCTTTATCTTTGGCGGTCTTCAGCTGGGTGGTATCCACGGTAGCTGCGGCAGCTGGTACCAGTGCGTCTTTTGCGGCTTTCAGTTCCGCTTTGGCATCCATCAGGTTTTTCGCTGTCGCATAAATGCTGTTCATGGAAGCGGCTTTTTCTTTGGCATCCGCAAAGGCTTCCCAGCTTGCCGGGGTGTAATCCGTTTCGACGAGCTTATTGGCTTCGGTCAGATCCGCATTGAGAGCGGTGCGCGCTTCATCGGCTGGTCCTGCAAAGTCGAGCCAGAGCAGTACGTTTTCTTCTTCAAGCGTACTTGTACCATCGGCAGCAGCCTGGATTTCTGCTGGCGTCAGGGCTTTGTTCACGATCTTGATGTTGGAGAACTTCAGATCGTTCTTACGATCCGGTTTATCGGACATATGGCCAATTTCAACAGCTTTGTCTGAACTGGACAGAGTGCCGGGTGCGTCAACCTGAGCGATCTGTCTGCCGTCGATCACGGTCGTGATGGTGTGATCTTCGCTGTTATAGACAGCACTTACTTCATGCCAGGCATTGAAGAAGTCCGTTGGAAGCTGGTCTTCACTTCCCGCAGTCTTCCAGCCGGAATCCGTTTTCACGTAAGCCTGGAAGAAGGTGGTGTCATTGTTCAGATACGTATAGAAACGCATCGCGAACGCGTCATCGCCAATCGATACGATGGAGTTGTATTTTCCATCATCCGATACGCCTGCGGATTTATCGTATACATCATCTGGAACATACAGACGGGCGCTGACGGTGTAGCTGCCGCCGCTGGTCAAGGCGTTTGTCACTTTGCGTTCTGGATCGTTCAGGTCCATAGAGCCTGTGAGAACCTGTTCGCCATCCTGTGTTTCCAGTTCGCCTGTGGACGGGAGTGTTGTGACAAATTTGTGTTTGCCCAGTTCGATGATCGTCTTGGCATCGGCTGCCAGAACGGTAATGGTCTTGCTGGCAGTAAGGGATGCATTTCCATTTACATTCGCTGCTTTAACGGTGATGACGGTGCCGTTGGCTACCGATGCATCTACGCTTACGGATGCGGATGCGCCGTTGGCTGCCGGTGTAACGGTTACGCCTGCAACGGCTGCATTCTGTGCATCGACAGCACTCCAGGTCGCACTCTTAATGGCGGCGCCTTCTGGTGTCGCATTCAGAGTGAACGTAACTGGCGTGCCGGCCGTTATGGTTTCAGCAGTTGCGCTCATCGAAACGCTGGAGGCTTCCACTTCTTTTACGGTCAGGGTGTAGGTTTCATTGGCTTCGGTATCGAACTGAATGGCGTGATCTTTGCCTTCAACCGCTGTAACCTCCACATTGTTTCCTTCAGAGTCGACTACGGCTACGGTTTCCGGTCTGATCGCCGGGTTGTTGAGCTTGCAGACATTTCCGCTCTTGGAAAGAACTTCAACATCGGTAAGTTCACCGTCTTCCCAGTCGAGATCGAGTTCGAAATTGCCGCGGGCGACAATTCCGTCTACCGAGCCGTCTGCCCATTCGTCAGGAATGGCAGGGAGCAGTTCGATCGTGCTCGCATTGGACTGCATTAACATTTCAACGATACCAGAGGTATAGCCGAAGTTTCCGTCAATCTGGAACGGCGCGTGAGCATCCCAGAAGTTCACATACATGCCGTTTTTGAACAGACTCTTGATCAGAGTCATTGCATGGTTGCCGTCTTTAACACGAGCCCATGCGTTCAGGCGCTGACCCATGCCCCAGCCGGTCGCGTTATCGCCGCGGTCACGCAGAGATACTTTTGCGGCCTCGAGATAGGTCGGATTATCGCTGTTGATCAGATCGCCTGGGAACAATCCAAGCAGATGGGACATATGCCGGTGTCCGCGTTCTCCCAGAGAACCGAGCGTCGTTTCGTTATACCATTCTTTAATCTGTCCGCTGGCTCCGACTTCGATCGGATCCAGTTTTTCCATAATATCCTGCCACTTGGCAATGCGCTCTGCGCTTACTGTGTTGGGATATTTGGCGTTAATCGCTTCAGCGGCTTCGCAGCAGTCGTTAAACAGCTGCCAGTACAGTGTATTTTCGTAAACGTTGCCTGCTGTGTACGGTCCGTGTTCAGCAGAATAGGATGGCGCAGTGGCCAGGCGGGTCTTGCCGTTATCATAAGTGATTTCGGTAAGAATCTGTTCGTACAGTTTCGCCTGTTCATCCATCATTGGGAAAATCTTTTCCTTCAGATAGTCAACGTCCTGTCCGTATTCATAGTATTCATATACGTTCTGAAGCATCCAGGGTACAGCTGCCGGCGACCAGCCCCAGCTGAAGGCCCAGCCTGGGCAAGTCCAGCCAAACGGCGTGTTCTGTGTATGGGCGGTGTAGCCGTTCTGCTTGCCGTCCGAGTTATCGATACCAAAATAAGTCGATGCGGTAACGCGTCCTGGTTCACGCAGACCGTCTTCATAATCGATCATCGGAATCGCGCACTCTGCCATGTTTGCAGAATAGGTCGGCCAGTAGTTCATCTGCATGTTAACGTTCATATGGTAGTCAGCGCCCCATGGAACATTGCCCACTGCTCCGTCATAAATGCTCCATACACCCTGCAGGTTTGCCGGCAGGTCCTGATCGTCTCGTCCTTCGGCGTTTTCACGGGAAGAAGAAATCTGCAAATAGCGGCCGTACTGGAACAGCAGCTGTTCGCAGTACCGTTTTTCGCTTTCGGTCAGAGTGGAGTTGCTGGCGTTATACGCTGCGAGCAGGTCGTCGTTGGCAAGATCCGGTTTGGTCTGACCAAGATTCAGTTTTACGCGATCGTAAATGTTCTTATAGTCGGCTTCGTGATCCGCTTTGACTTTGTCATAGCCTTTGGCCGTTGCTCCATCGACATCGCGCTGGGCACGGGCCAGAACCTGCTCATCCGTTTCACGGGTTCGATAGGTTGGATAATTATCTTCGTAGTCGGTTGCCGCACTGACATAAATCACTGCTTCCGTTGCGCCGCGAATTTCCAGCCGCTCATGATCTTCGTTATAGGTTACCGTTCCGGCGTTCACGATCACGCGGGAAGAAGCGGCCAGTTTCATCTGGTTATCGCACATTTCACCCGTGGTAATCAGGTTGCCTGTCTTGCCGTCTGCCGAGATTGTTCCCGTAACGGTTTCTGTTTTTCCGTAATTGTTATCCTCGGTAGCCGAGAAAGGCAGAGAATAGTCGAAATCGAGTTTTTTCGCGCCTGAGGCAGTCATCTTGATTGCGATCACGTTGTCCGGATGAGAAGCAAGGTATTCACGCGTGTAATGTGTTTCGTCACGATCGTATTCCACACCGGCGATCGAATCATCGATATTCAGCCAGCGCCGATAGTTCGTCGCTTCCGTATGGGTTTCCGGTTCTGTGGAAGGTTTCTGCGGTCCAGTGTCTTCGCCTGTTGCCACACTTGTGACAACCAGACGGTCCAAAGACAGTTTTCCGGACACGCCGGTAATCGTTACGGTATGCTCGCCATTCGTCAGATTCTGGTCAGAGAAGAGTTCAACAATTTCAATATTTCCAGAGTCTTTTTTCGTGTTCACCGTATTCGCTTCGCCGTCATCAATTTTCCACGTAAAAGAACCCATATTGTCTGCACTGTGTTTACCGCCGTACAGGGCAATACCAGTTCCAGTAAAGGTGTATTCAATGGATGCGCCAGAACTGTTTTCGATGAACATCTCATCTTTGTTCAGCCAGCCAACACCGTTTCCCGTATCCTTTGTACGATCCCAGGTACCCCAGCCGCCAGTATATTGAATACCGGTTTCGGAAGCGTTGCCTGGATTGAGATCGAGTTCCTGTGTCTGTGTTGAAGAGGCGCTCGAAGATTTCACTTCAAAATAGTCGTAGGAAATCTTCTTTGCGGTGCCGGAAAGAGGTTCTTTATTGACGATCTTAATCGTGTGTTCGCCTTCTTCAAGATCCGCAATCGAGAAGAGAGTCTGCCCGTCTCCGCCGCCAATGGCTTTCAGGTCGACATTTTCAGCAACTGTTTTACCGTCAATGGAAACATCCATGTAGCCCATGGTGTTGTTAGAGCAGCCGATCATTCGAATGGCAACACCGGTAAACTTCATTTCCAGCGTGGCCCCTACCGTTTCCGTATATTTTTCCGTGCCCTCATACCAGGATTCGCCTTTGGCCCAGTCATTCCATCCTGTATAGGTAATGGATGTGTTGCGGTCGTCAATTTTCTCTGTACCGGTCGCCCAGTACTGTCTCCAGTACTCTTCCCATTCTTCGCTGAGGTAATCGCGGTCCATATTAATATAAATATCGCCAAGGCGCTGATAGGAACCATATCCATTGGAAGAACCAACCAGCTTGTTAGCCCAGGCGTCGCGATCACTTGCATTGGTTTTAAACTTTTCTACCGCTTCCTTATAAATCTCTGACATCGAGGTTCCGTCTACGGAAGCGATATTGCCGCCGTTGTAGTCTGGACGTGTGCTGGAAGGTCCGCCGTTCCATACAGTTTTCTGGTTGAGCACAATGCGCTCGCAATCGTATTCGCCATAGACGCTGCCGCCCATCAGGGAGTTGCCGATTGGCAGAATCCGCTGCTGCCAGCGGTTCGCACCCTCATAGCTTCCTGCCCATGCACCTGCTCCCCCAGGAAGATTGCCCTGGCTTGCCGGTTCATCAAAAAAGATCTCATTTTTCGGAAGGCTTGCTGCTTCAGAGTTTCCCTGTGAAGGTTCTTCCGGAGTCTGAGGATCTGCCGCAAGGGCAGGAGTAATCAAGCCCGCAGACATAGCAGCCGCAAGAAGGGATGCTGAGCAGCGTTTAAAAAACTTTTTACTCATAGAATTTCCTTTCCGTTTGTCATTTTTCTCATAAAAAACGTATGGCTACCTCCGTCTTCCGAAATTTCGCCCGAATGAGAAGACAGATTTGCCTTGATAACAGTATAGGGGATGTAAGCGTTTGAATTAAGCCTGTTTTTGAAACTCTCCGCCTTCCAAATCAGTTTTTTCTGAGCTATGGTTTGTTTTCTTTACCTTCCGTCTGCTCTCCGTCAGAAAAAGAAACAGTGTCAATGAAATTTTGCCCGCACAATAAAAGCTCCCCATCGCCAATTCTTACAGAACTGATGGATAGTTTTAACACGTCTTATACAGTGATTTTTATTTACGGGATAGCGTTAATCCCGGTTTGAATGATCCGATGGTTTACGCAGCTTCAGGCATGCGGTTCCATGCAGGCCTGATAAATGGCCTTGATGTCTTCTTTGCCCAGATCGAAAAATCCATGGATAATCCCCTTCTTGCAGGCTTTCTCTGCCATGGCATCAAAGCGGTCTTCACTGACGCCAAACCCCTTCAGATTGTCGGTCAGCTTCAGCTGATCAAACAGGAAGTTTTCTGTTTTCGCGATCGCCTGATCCACAATTTCGTCATCGCTCAGCGCTGGATCAATGCCCCATACCCGAACGCCAAACTCCACCAGACGCGGCATGGTCTTTTCATTTCGAACGTACTGCAGATAGCGCGGGGTGACGATGGCCAGACCATGACCGTGGGTAATGCCGTAGTTGGCTGTCAGCTGATGTTCAATGGGATGCATCGACCAGACTTTCGGATTGGCACCGCGGTTGAAGCCGTTAATGGCCCACGAAGACGCCCACATCAGATTGGCTCTGGCTTCGTAGTTTTCGGGATCTTCCATAGCGATCGGTGCGTAGCGGATCACCGTCTGCATCAGTCCTTCCATGAACCGGTCCAGCATGAAGAGATTCGGACGCGGTGCGAAATAGTCTTCCATAATATGGTTCAGAATATCTGCACTGCCCGCTGCCGTCTGATAGGCCGGAACAGAGAAGGTAACGGCTGGATCCATGAAGGAAACCTTCGGGATCAGAGCCGGAGACGCCGCACCCATTTTATCCACCGTTTCAGGGTTGGAAATCACGGCGCAGTCATCCATTTCCGTTCCGGTGGCTGCCAGAGTGAGCACATCAATTACCGGAAGTGCTTTTTCAATTGGAGTTTTCTTCGAGAAAAATTCCCAGGGATCAAAATCCACACAGGCGGCAGCCGCGATAATTTTGGCGCAGTCAATGACTGATCCGCCCCCGACCGCAACGACGCAGTCGATGTGGTTTTCCTTGCATAATTCAGCCCCTTTGTACACGGACTCAATTTTCGGGTTTGGCTCAATCCCGCTGAGTTCGGTTACGTGAAGACCCGCTTCGTTCAGGGAAGCCATGGCTTTGTCATACAGACCGTTCTTCTTGATCGAACCGCCTCCATAACAGAACAGTACGTTCTTGCCGTACTTTGCAGCCTCCTCGCCAAGATGCTGGAGCTGATCGGGACCAAAATATACTTTGGTCGGCAGATTATAAATAAAATTATCCATTTCGTATTTTCCTTTTTGGGGATGGAGAGAATCCATAGATTCCTCCGTTTTTCATATCCCCTGAAATTCAGAATAGCAGTTCCCTTTCCGGGACACAACGAACCGCTTTGCCTCAAACGCGCATCCATCCCCGCTTCCGGGCCTTCTGGATTTCTTCCACAAAGAAGACGTTCTTGCCTTTTGATCCGCTTCCCGTCAATTCTCGCTGCTCCTTTTTCAAACCGTCGATTTCAATTTGAAACGCATACGGCCCCGAAAACAGAAAAATCCCCGAACGATATCGGATTTCTCCTTTATCTTTCGGGGATTTCATTTTGTCTGGCAGCTTCCTATCTTTGCCTTGCGGCTATTGTCGGCGTTCTGCAGCTTAACTGGCCAGGTTCGATATGTTTCTGGGTGTATCCTGCAGGCTATCGTCACCATACTTAGATTTTCTGAATGGATCTTCCAAAAACAAACATCAGTCTTCTAACATAACGATCTAACGCGATCGTTGGTTTCGTAGTGGCTTCTTGCGTATAGCTTTCTCGAATCTTAGATTAAGCTTTCGACCGATTAGTACTGGCCAACTCCGCGAATCGCTTCGCTTCCATCTCC